>CAKZJK010000222.1 GCA_936942565.1 uncultured Caulobacter sp.
CTCCTGCAGCGCCCAGAAAATCGCCGACAGGACGGCCGAGCCGATGGCGGCGGTCAGGGCGCCGGCGGTGGTCGCCTTCTTCCAGAACATGCCCAGGATGAAGATCACCACGATCCCCGGCGTGAAGAAGCCGGTGAACTCCTGGATGAACTGGAAGGCCTGCTCGGCGCCGCCCAGCAGCGGCTTGGCGGTCAGGACGCCGACGATCACCGCGACGACGGCCGTGATCCGGCCGACCGCGACCAAGCGGCCCTCGCTCTGGTTCGGGCGGGCCTTGGCGTAGATGTCGAGGGTGAAGATGGTGGCGATCGAGTTGATCTTGGCCGCCAGCGAGGCGACGATCGCCGCGACCAGGGCCGCGAACACCAGGCCCAGCAGGCCGGGCGGCAGCAGCTTCATCATCTCCGGATAGGCCTGGTCGGGCTTGATGCCTTGCGGCGCCAGCACCAGGGCGGCGATGCCCGGCAGCACGACGATCACCGGCATCAGCAGCTTCAGATAGGCCGCCATGGCGATGCCCTTCTGGGCCTCGGCCAGGTCCTTGGCGCCGAGGGCGCGCTGGATGATGTACTGGTTGAAGCCCCAGTAGCTGATGTTCATGATCCAAAGGCCGCCGACCAGCACCGCGATCCCCGGCAGCTCCTTGTAGTGCGGGTTGTCCTTCGAGAGGATCATGTCGAACTTCTCGGGGAACTGGGTGGTCAGGTGGTGGAAGCCGGCCACGACGTCGCCGCCGCCGATCTTGCCCAGCGACAGCCAGGCGATGATCAGGCCGCCGGTGACCAGGAGCGCCACCTGGACGATGTCGGTGAGCGCGACGGCCTTCAGCCCGCCCCACAGCTGGTAGGCCAGGGCGAAGACGCCGATGGCGGCCAGGGCCCACATCTGGTCGAGGCCCGTGACGGTGTGGATGGCGATCGAGCCCAGCCACAGGATCGAGGTCAGGTTCACGAAGACGTAGAGGCCCAGCCAGAACACGGCCATCAGCGTCCGCACGCTAGGCCCGTACCGCTGCTCCAGGAACTGCGGCATGGTGTAGACGCCGTTCTTCAGGAACACCGGCAGGAAGTACTTGCCGACGATAAGCAGGGTCAGCGCCGCCATCCACTCGTAGGAAGCGATGGCCAGGCCGATGGCGTAGCCCGAGCCGCTCATGCCGATGATCTGCTCGGCCGAGATGTTGGCGGCGATCAGCGAGGCGCCGATCGCCCACCAGGGCAGGGCCTTGCCGGCCAGGAAGTAGTCGGTCGAGTCCTTCTGGTGACCGCCCTTGTCCCGGCTGACCCATTGGGCCAGGCCGAAGATGGCGACCGCGTAGATCGCCAGAACCGCGATGTCGATCGTGGCCAGGTTCATGATGTCTCCCCCCTTCTTGTTTGTTCTTGTGAGCCTAGACGCCCCAGGCCGCGACCAGGGCGGCGGCCCGTTCGCCGACCTCCTGGGCGGTGTAGCCCGGCCGGTAGAGCTCGCCGCCGACCCCGATGCCGGCGACGCCCGCGGCGCGCCAGGGCTCGAGATTGGCCGCGCCCACGCCGCCGACGGCGTAAACCAGGATGTCCTTGGGCAGCACGTCCTTGACGGCCTTGATGTGGCTGGGACCGAACGAGCTGGCCGGATAGAGCTTCAGCGCCTTGGCGCCGGCCTTCACCGCGACGAAGGCCTCCGACGGGGTGGCGAAGCCGGGCATGGCGGTCAGGCCCAGCGCGACGGCGCGCGCGATCACGGCGGCGTCGGTGTTGGGCGTGACGATCAGCTTGCCGCCGACGCCGGCGACCTGGTCGACGACCTCGGGCGACAGCACCGTGCCGGCGCCGCACAGGGCCTGGTCGCCGAAGGCGTCGCACAGCTTGCCGATGCTCTCCAGCGGATCGGGCGAGTTCATCGGCACCTCGATGCCCTTGATCCCGGCGGCGACCAGGGCCGCGGCGATGTCGACGATCTCGGTCGGCTTGACGCCGCGCAGGATGGCCACGATGGGAGGCGGAGCGGCGTTGGTCATAAGCTTCACTTCTCTTGGGATCTGGAGATCGCGGAAAGGCCCGCGAGCACGGCCGCGTCGCCATCGACGACGGACGCGCCGACGCCGAACTTGGCCAGGGCCTGGACATAGAGGTCGCTGAGGGCGCCGGCGCCGATCACGGTCACGGCGTCCATCGGTCCGAACCAGTCGCGGGCCGCGGCGACGTCGGCGCCGATCAGGAGGCCCGACAGATAGCCCATGGCGTCGGCCGGGCTCATGCCGTCCAGCAGCTGCCGAGCGCGGGTCTCGAACATCAGGTGCGTCAGCCGCGCGGCGCCATGCTCGGCGATGCGCGACAGGCCCAGCGCGAAGCCTTCCGAGGAGCCGTCGGCCTGCGCGCCGCCGCCGGCGGCCAGGGTCGAGTGTTTCTTCAGGAGGGCGAAGGTCTCGCCGACCGGCGCGGTGACGAAGCCGGAGACCTTGCCGTCCTCGACCACGGTCCACTTGTTGTGGGTGCCGGGCAAGACGAGCAGGTGGCGGCCGGTCTGGAGGGCCTGGTTCAGCGACAGGGCGCCGAAGACCTGGGTCTCCTCGCCGCGCATCACGTCGGGGCCACCCAGCGGGTTCACGCAGGAGAGGCCGGGAACCAGGGTCACCGGCAGGCCATCGGCCTCCAGCCGGATCGTGCGTTGGGCGATCGCCGCCGGATCGGCCGGGCAGGGGGCGTAGGGCGCCAGGGTCCAGCCGATGCTGGAGCCGACCATGCCGCAGAGGATGGCGCCGCTGGGCTTGGCTTCGCGCCAGTCGCCGACCAGGTCCAGGAAGGTCTTTTCGGGGGTGTCGGTCAGGGCCGAAACGCCGGGGCCGTCACGGCGATGGATGACACTCTTGCCCTGGCGCAGCCACAGGCGCAGGCGCGAGGTGCCCCAGTCGCCGACGATCACGATATCCTGGTCCATTAGGCCCGGCCCTTCGCCATCGCGCGTCGCCGTCCCATGTCGCCGTCGCTCATGATCATCCCTAACACCGGCGATGGAGCTCGTCTCCTCGGCCGTTCCGAGCCTCATTTATATTACAATATTCTCGGGGGCAATCCATGGCCTGACCTTCGGAGCCCGGTGAGGTTCTCAGCCAATCTGGGCATTGCCATCGGTGTCATCGGCCGAAGCTTGGCCGAGCCAACGCCGTTACGTGAAAATTGATAGCGCTATCAATTTCGGCTTGAAGGTATAAATTATATGACTAAAGCTTGTCGCGCGAAGCGAGCGGCGATCAACCGCCGCCTGTCACCGACGCCTAGAACGTATCGGGACAGATCGACTTTAGGGGGAAGGAAACAGGCCATGCAGCGCCACGCTCAGTCACGCCGTCAGTTCATGTACGCCGGGGTTTCGGCCCTGGTGCTTTGCGCGGTCGCGCCCGAGGTCGCCATGGCCCAGGCCCGTCCGCAAAACGCCGCCAAGGACGACGCGGTCGTCGAGGAAGTGATCGTCACCGGCCAGCGCGCCGCGATCCAGTCGGCGCAGAAGATCAAGCAGAACGCCGAGCAGCTGGTCGACTCGATCACCTCGACCGACATCGGCGCCCTGCCGGACCGCTCGGTGACGGAAGCGCTGCAGCGCGTCGCCGGCGTCACCATCGGCCGCACGTCGGACGGCCGCGACGCCGACCGGATCTCGGTCGAGGGCTCTGGCGTCCAGGTGCGCGGCCTGTCGTGGGTTCGCGGCGAACTGAACGGCCGCGACAGCTTCTCGGCCAAGGCCGGCCGGACCCTGAGCTTCGAGGACATTCCGCCCGAGCTGATGGCCGGCGTGGATGTCTACAAGAACCCCTCCGCCGACATCATCGAGGGCGGCGTCGGCGGCACGGTCAACCTGCGCACCCGCCTGCCGTTCGACAGCAAGAAGCGCGTCATCGCCTACTCGCTGGACGCCAGCTACGGCGATCTGGCCAAGAAGTGGAAGCCGTCGGGCTCGATCCTGTACAGCGACCGCTGGGACACCAGCATCGGCGAACTCGGTTTCCTGATCGACCTGTCGGACTCGAAGCTGAAGAGCCGCACCGACACGATCTCGGTCGATCCCTACAATGTCCGCACGGACCTCGTGCCCGGCAAGACCGTCTACGTCCCCGGCGGCTATGGCTATCGCAGCCTGGACTTCGACCGCGAGCGCAAGGGCATCGACGCCGTCGTGCAGTGGCGTCCGAATGACCAGTGGGAGGCGACGCTGCAGTTCCTGCGCTCGTCGGCCCTGCAAGCCTCGACCGAGCGCGCCAACGGCTTCAACCCGGGCACGGCCGACGGTCCCGCCGCGGGCACCACCTTCACCTACGACTCCGCCGGGCGCTTCCTGAAGGGCACGCTGGCCGACACTTCCGGCGGAACCAGCCTGGGCTCGTCGCTGATCGACACCCGCTTCGCCGAGCGCAGCTCGGTGACCTCGGACTACTCGCTGAACCTGAAGTACAATCCGAACGACAAGTGGGCGTTCAGCGGCGACGTCCAGTACATCTACGCCAAGACCAAGACCGTCGATTTCACCGCCTTCAACGCGCTGAACGGTTCGACGCGGCCGGCGACGCTGGATGTGACGAGCGGCCTGCCCACGATCACCGCCAACAACGACTCGACGTTCCTGACCAATCCGGCCAGCTACTACCTGCAGGCGGCCATGGATCACCATGATCGCAACGAAGGCAGCGAACTGGCCGCGCGCTTCGACGGCGACTACACCTTCGACGGCGACGGCTGGCTGAGGTCGTTCAAGTTCGGCGTCCGCCACACCTACCGCCAGGCGACGACGCGCGAGACGAGCTATCGCTGGGACACCGTGGCGCCGAGCTGGTCGGGCGCGGCGTCGATCGACAAGCTCTCGGGCTACCAGGGCTATTACGAGCTGTTCCCGTTCGACGACTTCTTCCGCGGCAAGGCCGACGTGCCGGCGGCCTTCGTGATGCCGACGGCCTCGTTCGTGAACCAGTACGGCGTCACCTCGACGATCCTGGGCAAGATCGCCGCGGCGAACGGCGGCGGCTGGCGTCCGTTCAGCGGCGACTTCGAGGACCAGGGTCCGACGGGCGGCAAGGGCAGCACCAACCACCAGAAGGAGAAGACGCTGGCCGGCTACGCGGTGCTGCGCTTCGGCCACGACGTGGCGCTGTGGGGCGATGATCGCGAGATCGACGGCAATATCGGCGTCCGGGTCGTCCGGACCGAGACCGCCAGCCAGGGCCTGCAGAGCTTCACCGTCAATTCCGAGGCGGTGGCCGACGGCAGCCTGATCCCGGTGGCCGATCGCCAGTTCGCGAACGGCGCCAAGAGCGTCTACGCGGGCGGTCGCGACTATGTGAACGTGCTGCCCAGCCTGAACGCGCGCTTGAAGATCACGCCGGACATGTTCGTGCGCTTCGCGGCGGCGAAATCCATCGTCCGGCCCGACTTCCAGCAGATGCAGCCGAACTACACGATCAGCGCCACCAACGGCTATGTCTCGGGCGGGGTCTGCTCGAAGACCATCCCGACCGCGGCGCGCGCCAACTGCGTCTACGAATACACGGCCAACGCCGGGAACCCGGACCTGAAGCCGGTCCGCTCGACCCAGTACGACCTGGCCTACGAGTGGTACTTCGCTCCGACCGGCAGCCTGACGGCGACCCTGTTCTACAAGGACATCTACAACTTCATCACCAACGGCTCGCAGAACCGGCAGTTCACCAACAACGGCGTGACCCGCACCGTTCAGGTGGTCGAGCCCTACAACGCCGGGCACGGCAAGATCAAAGGCTTCGAAGTCGCCTACCAGCAGTACTACGACTTCCTGCCGGGCGCGCTGAAGGGCTTCGGGGTGCAGGCCAACTTCACCTATGTCGACAGCAAGGGGACCCGCAACGCGGCGGTCAATCCCTACGACAACACCCAGATCACCAACGTGACGGGCGCGCTCGGCGAGGCCATGCCGCTCGAGGGCCTGTCGAAGAAGAGCTACAACCTCGCGGCGCTGTACGACCTGGGCAAGGTCTCGGCGCGTCTGGCCTATAACTGGCGCGAGCGCTACCTGCTGACGACCACGGCGGCGAACATCAACATCCCCGCCTGGAACGATGACTTCGGCCAGCTGGACGGCTCGATCTTCTATACGGTCAATGACAAGCTGAAGGTCGGCTTCCAGGCCGTCAACCTGACCAACAGCAAGACCAAGATCCTGGTCAGCTATCCGGGCCGTCCCGAAGAGGGTCTGACCGGTCACAACTGGGTGGTCGCCGACCGCCGCTACTCGGTCGTGCTGCGCGGGACCTTCTAGGACCCGCCATTCGGCGAATGGCTCCGCCCGTCCTGGCGAAGGGACGCGGCGGGGCCGACCGTTCCAAGGCCGGGGGCTCGCCGCCGGCCGCCAAAGGCATCGAGGCGGGCTCCGATGGACACAAGGCCTTATCGCAAGTTCGTCATCGTGGGCGGCGGGACCTCCGGCTGGATCGCCGCCGCCACCCTGGTCCACGCCCTCAAGGGACGTCTGGGCGAGGTCGAGCTGATCGAGTCCGACGAGATCGGCACGGTCGGCGTCGGCGAGGCGACCATTCCGCCGATCCAGTTCCTGAACAGCCTGCTGGGGATCGACGAGTACGACTTCGTCCGCAAGACCCAGGCCACGTTCAAGCTGGGCATCCAGTTCCGGAACTGGGGGCGCCTGGGCAGTGAGTATTTCCACCCGTTCGGGGTCTATGGCGAGCCGATCGACGGTGTCGGCTTTCACCACTACTGGCTGCGCCTGAAGGCCAATGGCGAGGGCGGAAGCCTGGACAGCTACGCCCTGTCGGCCGTCGCGGCCAAGGCCGGCAAGTTCGCCGCCCCGCCCAAGGACCTGCCGCCGGGCGTGCCGGGCCTGGGCTACGCCTATCATTTCGACGCCGGGCTCTACGCGCGGTACCTGCGCGACTACGCCGAGACGCGCGGGGTCAAGCGAACCGAGGGCCGGATCGCCAAGGTCGAGCAGCGGCCCGAGGACGGCTTCGTCTCGACCCTGGTGCTGGCCGACGGGCGCCGGGTCGAGGGCGACTTCTTCATCGACTGCTCGGGGTTCCGGGGTCTGCTGATCGAGGAGACGCTGGAGGCCGGCTTCGAGGACTGGTCGCGCTGGCTGCCCTGCGATCGCGCCCTGGCCGTCCCGTGCGAGAACGCCTATCCGCTGACCCCCTACACGCGCTCGACCGCGCGCGAGGCCGGCTGGCAATGGCGCATCCCGCTGCAGCACCGCACCGGCAACGGCTACGTCTATTGCAGCGACCACATCAGCGACGACGCGGCCGCGGCGACGCTGCTGGCCAACCTCGATGGCAAGCCGCTGGCCGATCCGCGCCCGCTGCGCTTCAAGGCCGGGCGGCGGCGCGAGGCTTGGATCGACAGCGCCGAACACGCCCTCGCGCGCGAACACGAAGGCGGCCCTTGCGAGCCGCGAAATATGGGTCAGTGCAGAGATCACAAACGCCAGCCGGAATGAAGCGCGACGATGCCGCCGGAGAGGGACTGCCAGGACACGCGGGCGAAGCCGGCCGCCGAGATCATCTCGGCGAAGGCGCTGGGGCGCGGAAACTGGCGGATCGATTCGACGAGATAGCGATAGGACTCGGCATCGCCGGTGACGGCGCGGCCGATCTGCGGAATCACGTTGAACGAGAACAGGTCGTAGAGCTTGTCCAGCCCGGGCATCTCGACGGTGGAGAACTCCAGGCACAGGAAGCGGCCGCCATGCTTGAGCACGCGATGCGCCTCGGCCAGCGCGAGCTCGATCTGCGGCACATTGCGGATGCCGAACGCGATCGTATAGGCGTCGAACGAGCGGTCGGGGAAGGCGAGCTTTTCGGCATTGCCCTCGACGAACGAGACCTTGTCGTCGAGATACTGCTTCAGCGCGCGCTGGCGACCGACCTCGAGCATGTCGCCGTTGATGTCGCAGACGGTGGCGTGGAAGCCCGCGCCCGCCTTCCTGGCGGCGCGGAAAGAGACGTCGCCGGTGCCGCCGGCGACGTCGAGCACGCGCTCGCCGGGGCGCACCCCGGCCAGGTCGATGACGAAGCGCTTCCACAGGCGGTGGATGCCGAACGACATCAGGTCGTTCATCACGTCGTAGCGGCGCGCCACGGAGGAGAACACCTCGCGCACGCGCTGCTGCTTGTCGGCGGTGCGCACTTCCTCGAAGCCGAAGTGGGTGTAGCCGGCCTTTTGGCCCGGGTCGCCGGGTTTGTCTTTGGACATTGGCACGAAGGTGGGTGTTCTGGAACACTATTATCCAGCAACTCGGCGCGATGCAGGAAAACCG
>CAKZJK010000223.1 GCA_936942565.1 uncultured Caulobacter sp.
TTGGCGAGCGCCACCTGGCTATCCTCGCCATAGCTGATCGTCCCCTTGAAATCGCCATCGGCATCCAGAAGGAAGACCGAAGCCGTGTGGTCCATCGTGTAGTCGCCATCCGGCTTGGCGGGGTCCGTCGGCACTTTCTTGAAGTAGACCTTGAAGCCGCGCGCCATCGCCTGAACCTTGGCGGGGTCGCCAGAGATGCCGGTAATCCGGTCCGTGGCGTTGGCGAGGTAGGCGCCGAGGATCTGCGGCGTGTCGCGTTCGGGGTCTATGGAAATGAAATAGGCCTGTATCCGGCTCTTGTCAGGGTCGATCTTGTTCATCCATCCGGTCAGTTCATAGACGGTCGTCGGGCAGAATTCAGGGCAATGGGTGAAGCCGAAGAAGATCAGGGTGGGACGTCCCTGCAGGCTTTGCTCGGTGACCACGGCGCCGCCGTCGTCGGCCTCGCCGCGAGCCGAGGCGACCAGGCGACGGGTCTCGTCGGCGCCGCCGGCGACCTCGCCCATGGCGCCGGTCACCGCGTTCAGCGAGCCGGCCGCGCGCTCCAGGCCCTGGACCTGGCGCTCGGTGCGCCGGGCCAGTTCGCCCGAGGCGTTGGAGAGGGTGTCGCTGGCCGCGCCGATCGCGTCGGCGGCCTCGGCGATCTCGCCGATCGCCTGCTCCAGGCTGGCGACGGCCTTGTTGAAGTCCTGGCGCAGCGGCTCATAGACCTCGGCGAACGGACCCTGGATGCGGCGCGACAGGTCGCCTTCCGCCACGGCGGCCAGGGCGGCGCCCACCTCGCGGACCACGCCGGTCTGTTCGTCGATGGAGAGGGAGAGGGCCGCGGCGCGGTCGCGGTCGGCGTCGGCGGCGCGGCGCAGGGCGTCCTGCTCGTCGCGCAGGGCCTGGGCGCGGGCCAACTCGCTGCGCAGGGTCTCCAGCGCCCGCGCGATGGAGCCGATCTCGTCGGCGCGTTCGATCTCGGCCACCGGCAGGTCGTAGCGGTGCTCGGCTAGGCCCTTCACGGTCTCGCGCAGGGTCAGCAGCGGGCGGGCGATCAGGCGGCGCGAGGCCACGGCCAGCACGGCCAGCGAGGCCAGCAGCAGCACGAGGCCGCCGATGGCCAGGCCCAGCGACAGGCGGCGGGCGGGGGCCAGCAGGGCGTCCTCGCTGACGTCGGCCACCACGGCCCAGGTCGCGCCCGAGGCCAGGCGCACCGGCGCCACCAGCCGCTGGGCCTTGTGGCCGTTCAGCTTGACGCCGTTGATCAGGGCGGGCTTGCCCGAGGCCATGGCCTGCTTGACCACGTCGAGGCCCGGATCGGCGTAGGCCTTCATCCGCAGGGCCGCGTCGGGGTGCGAGACCCACAGGCCGCCGGGCGAGACCAGCATGGCGCGGCCGTCGTCGAACGGCTTCAGGGCGTTGAGGCGCGCGGCGATGTCGTCCAGCGCCAGGTCCGCGCCGATCACGCCGACCGCCTTGCCGCCCGCGATCACCGGATAGGTGATCGAGGTCATCAGGATCTGTTTTTGCTGACCGCCGTCGGCGACGTTGTCGGAATAGGGCTCCAGGATCGCCGGGCGACCGCTCTGGAAGCTCGTGGTGTAGAAGTCTTCCGTGAATTCGGCGTCCTCGCCCTGCTCGGCGTTGAGGTTTTCGCCGTCGCGGACCCAGTAGCCGATGAAGCGGCCCGAAGGCGTCGAGCCCAGCTCGGCGCGGCCGGCGACGGCGGCGTCGTCGCCCAGGGCGCCGGGTTCGAACATCAGCCAGCCGCCCAGCATCACCTTGGAGGCGGCCGAGACGGGCTTCAGCTGGGCCATGTAGGCGGCGCGGTCGCGCTGGCCCGAGGCGTAGGAGGCCGAGAACATGCCGGCGGCCGCGCGCACCACGGCGTCGGCGTCGTCCAGATCGTTCTTGACGCTCATGGCGGTCTCGGCCGTCATGCTGGCGGCGTAGCGTTCGGCGAGGCCTCGGACGGCTTGGCCGCTACTGACGCTGATCAGCAGCGAGGCCACGATCAGCAAGGCCCCCAAGGCCGCGCCGCCCGCGGCCATAAGCTTTCCGGCGAGCGAAAGTCGCTTGAACGCTCCGGTCATCCCAAGTCCCCCAACTCTACTGGGGCGCACAAGACTTGGTAAACCTTGCCGAACGTTGAACGGCTGGTCATTTGTTAGGCATAGAACCCGGAGGAGCGCCGCATGATCGTCGTCCATCACCTGAACAATTCTCGCAGCCAGCGGGTCCTGTGGCTGCTCGAGGAGCTGGGCGTCCCCTACGAGGTCAAGCGCTACGAGCGCGACGCCAAGACCATGCTGGCCCCGCCGGAGCTGAAGAAAATCCACCCGCTGGGCAAGTCGCCGGTGATCACCGACGGCGACACGGTGATCGCCGAGACCGGCGCGATCATCGAGTACGTCACCGAGGTTTACGGCAAGGGAAAGCTCGTCCCGGCCGCGGGTACGCCCGAGCGCCTGCGCCATACCTATTGGCTGCACTACGCGGAGGGCTCGGCCATGACGCCGTTGCTGCTGAAGCTGGTGTTCTCGAACCTGCCCAACCGCGCCCCGGGCCTGATGAAGCCGCTGGTCAGGTCGATCGCCGCCAAGGCCCAGGCCGGCTTCGTCGATCCGCAGCTGAAGACCCACATCGACTACTGGGAGGCCGAGCTTTCCAGGTCGCCCTGGTTCGCGGGCTCGGACTTTACGGCCGCCGATATCGCCATGAGCTTCCCGCTGGAAGCCGGCGCCGATCGGGCGGGGGCGTCCAGCCGCCCGCATATCAAGGCGTTCCTCGAGAAGATCCACGCCCGCCCGGCCTACCAACGAGCCCTGGAGCGGGGCGGGCCGTACGCCTACGCCTGAAAGAGAGGCTGCTGACAGGTCTGGGCGTCGCCCGTGGAAACGTCTTGGTCCTACGCTAACCTAGCGGAAATCAAAGACGGAGAACGCGCCATGAAGATCGTCACCAGTCTCAGCTTCCAGGGGCAATGCCGCCAGGCCTTCGAATTCTACGCGAAGGTCTTGGGCGGCGAGATCACCGGGGCCTTCCCGTACGGCGAGGGGCCGCCTGGCGGTCCGCCGATGAACCCGGCCTACAAGGACTGGCTGATGCACGCCTGGCTGCAGGTCGGCGATCAGGCCATCATGGGCGCGGACATGGCCCCCGAATTCGCGCCCAATATCGACAAGCCCAAGAACGGCTTCGATGTCACCTACCACACCCCCGATCCCGCCGAGGCGCGCCGCGTGTTCGACGCCCTCGCCGAAGGCGGCAAGGTCGGCATGCCCTTCGGCGAGACCTTCTGGTCGCCCGGCTATGGCAGCCTGACCGACAAGTTCGGCATCCCGTGGATGGTCAACACCACGCCCGAAAACGGGTAGCGCCGCCCTGCGACCAAGCGTCGCCGTGGCGTTAAAGTTAAGACTTGGCAAACCGGCGCCCGCGCAATCGTGGCCCGAGCGTCCCGGCCTCCGTCCGCGGCGCGGAGAGGGAGCACGCCCGCCTTGATCTCGGCCTCGACGCCCAAGCCCGATGACCGCCGCCGCGTGGCGACGATCCTGAGCTCTGTCGCGCTCGGCGTATCGGGCGCGCTTCTCGGGCTGTTCGCCGCCGTCGCGGTGCAGGCCGAGCCCCGGACGTCGGGCCGCGTGGCGGCGGTGTTCCCGCCCTGGTGGTCCGCCGCCCGGGTCTTCGGCGCGGCCGGCGAGGCCGGCGACATCGCCGGCGCCGGCGCCGCGCCCTTCATCGTCATTTTGCGCGGCGATCCCGCCCAGCTTTCCGCGCGGACGCGCGAGGCCGGCGCCTGGCTGCTGCTGGATCCAGCCTTGGCCGGAGTCTGCGCTCGCCCATCTCAACCGGAGGCCACGCCATGAAAGCGCCCTTCAAGCTGGTCTTCTCGAGCCTCGAGGAGCAACGCGAGGTCGGCGGCAAGCTGATCGTCGTCCTGGCCTGGGCCATGGTCCCGGTCGTGCTGGCGGCGCGCCTGTTGATCCATGGCTCCCTTTCCGCGCTGGCCTTGGCCGCGGTCGTCGCCGCCGGGGTCGCCACCCTGGCCTGGCGTCGCGGGGGGCGAGGATCGACCGGCCGCGCGCTGGTCGGCGTGGCGCTGATGGCGCAGGTCTCCCTGCTGGTCGCCGCCTTGGGCGGTCACGCGTGGCAGACTGACATGCACATGGCCTATTTCGCGGCCCTGGCCGTGCTGGTCGTCTATTGCGACTGGCTGGTGATCGCCGCCGCCGCGGCGACCGTCGCCGTGCATCACCTTGGGCTGAGCTACCTGTTGCCGCAGGCGGTCTTTCCGGGCTCGGCGAGCCTGGGGCGCGTGATCGTCCACGCCGTGATCCTGATCGTGGAAGCCGGGGCCCTGATCGCCATCAGCGCCAGCGTCAACCACATGTTCGCCGTCGCCCAGAGCGCTCGCGCCAAGGCTGAGGAAGCCGTTAGTGAAGCGCGCGCCGCCCAGGACGCGGCCGAGGGCGCGCGCCGCTCCGAACAGGAAACCCGTCTCAACCACGCCGAGGCGCACAAGGAGGCCGAGGCCCAGCGCGACGCCGCCATCGCGGCGCTCGGCCAAGCCCTGTCTCACCTGGCGCGGGGCGACCTCACGGCCCGCCTGCGGATCCGCTTCGCCGAGGCCTACGAGGCCCTGCGCTCCGACTACAACACCGCCGCCGATCGTCTGGCCGACGCCCTGACCGTGATCGAGAGCCGGGTCGACGGCGTGCGCTCGGGCTCGGACCAGATCGCCGAGGCCGTGCAGTCGCTGGCCCGCCGCACCGAGCGCCAGGCCGCCAGCCTGCAGGCGACCGCCTCGACCATGGGCGACATCACCCTGACGGTCAGCCAGACCGCCTCGGGCGCCAAGAAGGCGGCCGACGTGGTGGCGCGCACCCGCGACGACGCCCAGCGCTCCGGCGAGGTGGTCGAGCAGACCGTCGCGGCCATGACCGCCATCGAAAGCTCGTCCCAGGAGATCACCAACATCATTGGCGTGATCGACGAGATCGCCTTCCAGACCAACCTGCTGGCCCTGAACGCCGGGGTCGAGGCCGCGCGGGCCGGCGAGAGCGGCAAGGGCTTCGCGGTCGTGGCCATGGAGGTCCGGGCCCTGGCCCAGCGCTCGGCCGAGGCGGCCAAGGAGATCAAGCAATTGATCTCGACCTCGACGGGCCAGGTCGAGACCGGCGTCGGCCTCGTGGCGCGCACCGGCGAGGCCCTGCAGCGCATGGTGACCCAGATCTCGGAGATCGACGCCCTGGTGTCGGAGATCGCCGGCTCGGCCCAGGCCCAGGCCCACGGCCTGGCGCAGGTCAACACGTCCGTCGCCGAGATGGACCAGGGGCTGCGGGAGAACGCCGGCATGGTCGAGGAGACCTCCGAGGCGACCCAGACCCTGAACGCCGACGCGGCCCTGCTGGCCGACCTCGTCGACCAGTTCGACCTGCCGCATGGCCCCTCGCCGATGGAGCGGCTGCGGGCCTGAGGCCCCGAGGCTTCAATCTCCAGGGAACGGATAGGCGCCGCGCCGCGTTAGGGCGCATCAATCTTAGGCGCCCCAGAGAAATCTGGGCCCCGGCGTGGGTCGGGGGAGGTCCGGATTCCAGGCGAGGCCCTAAGCTTGACCTCAAGCCCGGCCCCTCTTGCTTATCCGGAACCGGGCGCCTATCCTCCCAGCCCCCGGTCACGAGCGCCCGTGACCGGAAGTCTTTCCTCTCAAGGCGTCCGAGCTAAAATCCGCAATGGAAAAAGTGCCGATGACCGTCGGGGGTTATCAGACCCTCGACGAAGAACTGAAGCGTTTGAAGACCATCGAACGTCCGTCGGTGATCGCCGCGATCGCCGAGGCGCGCTCGCACGGCGATCTGTCGGAGAACGCCGAGTACCATGCCGCCAAGGAGCGTCAGGGCTGGATCGAGGGCCAGATCGCCGAGATCGAGGACAAGATCGCCCGCGCCCAGGTCATCGACGTGTCCAAGCTTTCGGGCAAGCAGGTCAAGTTCGGCGCCACCGTCTCGGTGATCGACGAGGACACCGAGGAAGAGGCTCGCTACCAGATCGTGGGCGACCACGAGGCCGACGTGAAGTCGGGCCGCATCTCGCTGTCCTCGCCGCTGTCGCGCGCGATGATCGGCAAGGAAGTCGGCGAGGTGGTCGAGGTCAACACGCCCGGCGGCGTGAAGGCCTACGAGATCACCAAGGTCGAGTGGCTCTAGGGCTCTTCGCCTTAGCGACGCCACAAGTCCGGTCGAACTAGACAAGGCCGTTCCAGGCGCACCGCCAGGGGACGGCCTTGTTTCGTTTGTGTTGTCGGGGTGACGACTTGGCCGAAACGCCCAACTCTCCGCCCGCCCGTCCGCTGACGGTCTGGGCCGTGTCCGATGGCCGCGCCGGCATCGAGGCCCAGGTCGTGGGCCTGGCCGACGCCCTGTCGCGCCTGGTCCCGTGCGAGGTGACGGTCAAGCGCGTGGCCTGGAAGGGGCGCACGGGGCGGCTGCCCTGGTGGCTGAACCTCTTCCCCCGCCGCTGGCTGACGCCCGAGAGCGACATTCCCGGACCCAAGGACGCCGAGGCCTGGCCCGACCTGTGGATCGCCGCCGGCCGCGCCACCTTGCCCCTGTCGATCCGCGCCAAGCGCTGGTCGGGCGGCAAGACCTATGTCGCGCAGATTCAGGATCCGCGGGTCCCGGCGACCATGTTCGACCTGGTGATCCCGCCCAAGCACGACCGCCTGTCGGGCGACAACGTCCTGCCGATCATGGGCTCGCCACACCGCGTGACGCCCGAGCGCCTGGAGCGCGAGGCCAAGGCCTTCAAGCGCCTGATCGACCCGCTGCCGCGCCCCCGCGTGGCGGTGCTGATCGGCGGCAAGTCCAAGGCCTTCGACCTCTCCAGCCAGCGCGCCGCCCAGATCGCCCACTCCATCCAGATCCCGCTTGAGCAGGAGGGCGGGTCGCTGATGATGACCTTCTCGCGCCGCACGCCCGAGCCGGCTCGCGCCCTGATCACCGCGCGCCTGCGCCACCTGCCCGGCGTCATTTGGAACGGGGAGGGCGCCAACCCCTACTTCGCGTTCCTGGCGGCCGCCGACTACATCCTCGTCACCGAGGACTCGACCAACATGGCCACCGAGGCGGCCTCGACGGGCAAGCCGGTCTTTGTGCTGAAGATGGACGGCTCCAGCCTGAAGTTCCGGCTGTTCCACGAGGAGCTGGAGCGCATGGGCGCGGCTCGCCCCTACGGCGGCGCCTTCCACGGCTGGACCTATGAGCCGGTCAACGAGACCGACCGCGCCGCCCGCGAGGTGCTGGCGCGGATGGGGGTGGAGATTCCGGAAGGCAAGCCGAAGCGGAAGCGGGTCGCCAAGGGTGAGGCCGAGACCTAGGCCGCGACGACCGCCTCCACGACGTGGGCGCGGTACAGAGCGGCGATCAGGTCGGTCTGGGTGATCACGCCGATCAGCCGCCGCTCGGCGTCGACGACCATGGCCTCGTGCGCGTGGCCGCTGGAGAGGATCGGCAGAAGGGCGGCGATCGGGGTCGCCTCCATCACCTTGTGGACGAAGGGGTCCAGCGCCGCCGCGACCGTGCGGTGGCGGTTGGTCTGCAACTCGGCGCGGCGCGCCATGCCTATCACCCGGCCGTCCTCGTCCACCACCGGCGCGGCGCGCAGGTCGTGCTCGCGCAGATAGGCCAGCGCGATGTTGGTCAGCGGCGCCTGGGCGATCAGGGTGATCTCGCCGGGCGCGGCCATGATCCGTCGCACCAGTTCGTCGACGGCGTGGCCTTGCGCCGGACGCTGCGCGGCCTTGGCAAAGTGGCTGTCGCTCATGCCGTCGTGGCCGAAGACATAGGCCGCGTCGAGCGGCGCGCGCGTGAAGGGGCGTTCGGCGCCCGGATAGACCGGCACGCCGGCCTTGCCGCAGCGCTCCAGCGTCACCAGCGCGTTCTCGGCGTGCTGGACGAAGCCCACATTGCCGTGGGCGATCGTGATCGCTTCGACCTCCACGCCCGGGCGGGTGAGGGCGAGCATCAACGAGAAGACGTCGTCGCCGGCGGTGTCGGTATCGATGATCAGGCGCATGGCGACGATTTGCCGTGATCCGCGCGGCTTGGCCATAGGGCGACTGGATGAGCGACGCGTTCGCGGAAAATGCATCGGCGGACGCAGGAACATCTTGTGAACGGAACAAAACCGGAATATGGAACAAAACAAGAAATCTGTGGAGGTTCCGATGATCCGAGTGGCGCGTGAGTCTTTGGCCCTTGTTTCCGTCGCCGGCTTCGTCT
>CAKZJK010000224.1 GCA_936942565.1 uncultured Caulobacter sp.
CGGTGCTGGAAGCCGAAGGCTTGGCCCTGGGGATCGTCACCGCCATCGCCGCCCAGAAGCGGATCATGGTCAAGATCGTCGGGACCGCCGGTCACGCGGGCACGACGCCGATGGGCCTGCGCAAGGACCCCGGCCCCGGCGCCGCCGAATGCATCCTGGCGCTGGAGCGCATCTGCCGCGCCGGGACCGACGGTCTCGTCGGCACGGTCGGCCGGATCACCGCCCTGCCCGGCGCCTTCAACGTCATTCCAGGCGCGGTCGAGTTCTCGATGGACATCCGCGCCGAGACCTCGGCGACCCGCGACGCCGCCGTCGACGCCATCTGCGCCGAGATCCACGCGATCGCCGCCGCGCGAGGCCTGACGGCCGAGATCCACCTGATGCAGGCCCTGGCCGAGAGCCCCTGCGATCCCTCGCTGATCGGCCTGCTGGAGGCGGCGCTGGCCGAGCATTCCTTGCCCGCCCGCCGCCTGCCCAGCGGCGCGGGCCACGACGCCATGGTGATGGCCGACCTCTGCCCCACCGCCATGCTGTTCATCCGCTGCGAGGGCGGGATCAGTCACAACCCGGCCGAGGCCGTCACCGAGGCCGACTGCGCCCTGGCCGCCCACGCCATGCTCACCTTCATCGACAAGCTAGAACGACGCGAACGCGCATGACCGACACTTTTCACGAACTCGACCACCCCGCCCGCCTGCTGATGGGTCCTGGCCCGATCAACGTGCACCCGCGCGTGCTGCGGGCCATGTCGGTGCAGCTCTTGGGCCAGTTCGACCCCGAATTCACCGGCTACATGAACGAGGTCATGGCGCTGTATCGCGCGGTCTTCCAGACCAAAAACCGCTGGACCTTCACCATCGACGGCACCTCGCGCGCGGGCATCGAGGCGGCGCTGGTTTCGACCCTGCAGCCGGGCGACGACGTCGTGGTGGTCAACGCCGGGCGCTTTGGCCTGCTGCTGGCCGAGATCGCCGAGCGCTGCGACGCCAAGGTCACCTTCGTCGAGGCGCCGTGGGGGACCGTGGTCGACCCGCAGGCGGTCGAGGACGCCGTCAAGCGCGTGAAGCCGCGCCTGGTGGCCTGCGTGCACGGCGACACCTCGACCACCATGGCCCAGCCGCTGGAGGAGATCGGCGCGATCTGCCGCGCGCATGGGGCGCTGATGTATGTCGACGCCACCGCCACCCTCTCGGGCATGGACGTCCCGGTCGACGCCTGGGGCGCGGATATCGTCACCGCCGGCCTGCAGAAGTGCCTGGGCGGCCCCTCGGGCTCGGCCCCGATCACGATCAGCGACCAGGCCGCCGAGCACATCTTCTCGCGCCGCCACGTCGAGAAGGGTCTGGCTGGAACCGGCGGCGCGGCGGGCAACGGCCGCCGCATCGCCTCCAACTACTTCGATCTGGCGATGATCATGGACTACTGGTCCGAGAAGCGCCTGAACCACCACACCGAGTGCGCCCCGATGCTGTTCGCCGCCCGCGAATGCGCGCGGCTGGTGCTGGAGGAAGGCCTGCCAGCGCGGTTCGAGCGTCACGCCAAGGCCGGCGCCGCGATGACCGCGGGCCTCGAAGCGATGGGTCTGTCGATCTACGGCGACAAGGCTCACAAGATGACCAACGTCACCGGGATCTGGGTCCCCGACGGCGTCGATTACGACCGGGTGAAGGCCCGGATGCGCACCGATTTCGAGATCGAGATCGGCTCGGCCTTCGGTCCCCTGACCGGCAAGATCTGGCGGATCGGGACCATGGGCGTGAACGCCCGCAAGCACGCGGTGCTGCAGACCCTGGCGGCCTTCGAGGCCGTGCTGCGTTGGGAAGGCTTCGGCGCGCCTCCCGGCGCGGGAGTCGACGCTGCGGCGAAAGCGTACGCATGACCTACCCCCGCGACCTCGTCGGCTATGGAGAACACCCGCCGCACCCGCGCTGGCCGAACCACGCCCGCGTCGCCGTGCAGTTCGTGCTGAACTACGAGGAAGGCGCCGAGCGATCGGTCCTGCACGGCGATCCCGTCTCCGAGTTCTTCCTGTCGGAAATGGTCGGCGCCCAGCCCATCCAAGGCATGCGCCACATGTCGATGGAGAGCCTGTACGAATACGGCTCGCGCGCCGGCTTCTGGCGCATCAGGCGGCTGTTCGACGAGTTTCGCCTGCCGCTGACCGTGTTCGGCGTCGCCCAGGCCATGGAGCGCCATCCCAACGCCGTCGAGGCGATGATGAAATCCGGCTGGGAGATCGCCAGCCACGGCTATCGCTGGATCGACTACCAGCACTTCACGCCCGAGCAAGAGATGGAGCACATCCAGCGGGCCATCGAGATTCAGACGCGCCTGACGGGCGAGCGCCCTCTAGGCTGGTACCAGGGCCGCACCAGCCCCAACACCGCGCGCCTGGTCGCCCAGGAAGGCGGCTTCGTCTACGACGCCGACAGCTACGCCGACGACCTGCCCTATTGGGACGACCAGCACGGTCGGCCGCAACTGATCGTGCCCTACACGCTGGAAGCCAACGACATGCGCTTCACGGCGGCCCAGGGCTTCAACACAGGCGAGCAGTTCTTCACCTATCTGCGCGACGCCTTCGACGCCCTGTATCTGGAGGGCGAGACCGCGCCGAAGATGATGAGCGTTGGCCTGCACTGCCGCGTGGTCGGCAAGCCCGGCCGCATCGGGGCGCTACGGCGGTTCCTGGAGCACGTGACGAGCCACGACCGCGTCTGGGTGGCTCGCCGCATCGACATCGCGCGGCACTGGATCACCGAGCATCCATACGAAGGGAACAAGGCATGAGCGGCGCGCCGCCCCTCACCCTGGCTCGGCTAAACAGCATGAACCAGACCGGCTTCACCACCGCCCTGGGGTTCGCCTTCGAGCTTTCCCCATGGGTCGTCGAGCGCGCTTGGGACGAACGCCCCTTCGCCAGCGTCGAGGCCCTGCACGAGGCGATGATGGCCGTGCTCGAGGCGTCGACCACAGCCGACAAGCTGGCCCTGATCCGCGCCCACCCCGAACTCGCCAGCAAGGCGGCGATCGCCAAGACGCTGACGGCCGAGAGCAACGCCGAACAGGCCAGCGCCGGCCTCGACCGGCTGACGCCCGAGGAGTTCGCGCGCTTCCATGACCTCAACGCCGCCTACCGCGACCGCTTCGGCTTTCCGTTCATCATCTGCGTGCGGCTGAACGACAAGGCCTCGATCTTGGCGGCCATGCAGGCGCGGCTTTCCAACGACGAGGCGACCGAGATCGCCGAGGCCATCGCGCAGATCGGCCTGATCTCGAAGCTTCGACTGCTCGACGCGGTGACGACCTGATGGACTACGATTTCGCCGGTTGGGCCGGCATGGCCCTGCGCTGGCTGCACGTGATCGCGGGCGTGGCCTGGATCGGCGCGTCCTTCTACTTCGTGTGGCTGGACAACAATCTGCGCGATCCGAACCCGCCCAAGGAGGGCGTGAAGGGCGAGCTGTGGGCCGTGCACGGCGGCGGCTTCTACCACTCCCAGAAGTACATGACGGCGCCGGCGCACATGCCCGCGCACCTGCACTGGTTCAAGTGGGAGGCCTACACCACCTGGCTGTCGGGCTTCGCCCTGCTGACCGTGCTCTACTACTGGCAGGCTGGCGTCTATCTGATCGATCCGGCCAAGCACGCCTTCACCCAGATCCAGGCGATCGGCGTGGGCCTGACCTTCATCTTCGGCGGTCTTGCGACCTACGAGGCCCTGTGCCGCTCGCCGCTGGGCAAGAACGGCAAGCTGTTCGGCGTGGTCTGGTTTTCGATCCTGACCGCCGCGACCTGGGCGCTGACCCAGCTGTTCTCCGATCGCGGCGCCTTCATCCACGTGGGCGCGATCATCGGCACCTGCATGGTCGGGAACGTCTTCCTGGTCATCATCCCCAACCAGCGCAAGATCGTCGCCGACATGCTGGCGGGGCGCCCCGTCGATCCACGCCTGGGCGCGATGGGCAAGCAGCGGTCGGTGCACAACACCCACATGACCCTGCCGGTCATCTTCATCATGATCAGCAACCACTATCCGGCGATCTCGGGACACCCGAAGGCCTGGCTGCTGCTGGCCCTGATCAGCGCCGGCGCCATCGCGATCCGCTACTTCGGCAGGATCCGGCACGAGCTGCTGTTCGTCGGCGCGCTGCTGATCTTCGGCGCGACCGCGATCGCCTCCATGAAGCCCAAGGACAGGGTCGAGGTCAGCGGCGAGGTCCCGTTCTCGGTCGCCCAGGGAATCATCCAGAAGCATTGCGTGACGTGCCACGCCGCGACGCCCACCCATCCCGGCTTTTCCGCCCCACCTTTGGGCGCGGCGTTCGACACCCCTGCGCATATCCAGACCTACGCACCGAAAATCAACGAACGCGCGGTCCTCTCGACCAGCATGCCCCTTGGCAACGAGACCGGCATGACCGATGAGGAGCGCGCCCAGCTGGGCGCCTGGATCAAGCAGGGAGCCAAGACCCCGTGACAGACGCCGCCGTCCTGGACGCCACGCCGAAGACCGAGAGCGAGACCGCCCCGCGCAAGCGCAACGCCGAGCGGACGCGCAAGGCGATCCTCGCCGCGGCCCTGAAGGAGTTCGCCCAGGCGGGTTTCGCGGGGGCCCGGATCGAGAAGATCGTCAAGGCCGCCAAGTGCAACATCCGGATGCTGTACCACTACTTCGGGGACAAGAAGGGCCTGTACATGGCCGTCCTCGAAAGCGCCTACATGGACCTGCGGGCGCGCGAGGCCGAGCTGAAGATCGACTTCGACAAGCCGCTGGAAGGCTTCCTCGAACTGCAGCGCTTTACCTTCGACTATTTCGAGAAGAACCCGCGCTTCGAGGGCCTGCTGCGCAACGAGAACCTGCAGCACGGCAAGTTCGCGGCCCAGTCGCGCGTGGTGACCGAGACCGCCTTCCCGCTGCGCCGCACGATCGAGCGGTTGATCAAGAGCGGCCAGGACCAGGGCGTGTTCGGCCCCGATCTCGACCCCGTGCAGATCTATGTGACCATCGCGGCCATGAGCCGTTTCCACTTGGCCAACGGCTATTCGCTCTCGGCGACGCTGGATACCGACATGAGCGCGCCAGAGTGGCGCAAGGAGCGGCTCGACCACGCCCTGGCGCTGCTGGAAGGCTACCTGACGCGCGGCGCGCGCTAGAGGTCTGTTACGCCGCCGGAGCCGGAGGCGCGTTGACCAGCGGCGGACCGCTGAACTCGGCTTCGATCTGAACCTCGACCTCGTCGCCGACGCCCATGGTCGTGCCGGGCGCGGGGACGCCATAGGCGATCCCGAAGTCCGAGCGCTTGAAGACGCCCTTGGCCGAGAAGCCGACGCGCGCGCGCGGGTCCATCGGATGGCCGACATAGCCGCCATTATACGTGACATCCAAGGTGACCGGCTTGGTGACCCCGTGCAGCGTCAGGTCGCCGGTGACCTTGCCGGTATCCGGCCCGGTGACCTCGACCTTGGTCGAGCGGAAGGTGATCGACGGATAGGTCCCCGTGTTCAGCCATTGCGGCCCGATCAGGTCGGCCAGGAAGCCTTCCGGCGGCGACGGCAGGGTCAGCGACTTCGGATCGATCGTCGCCTCGACCGCGCTGGCGACGGCGTTGTTCTGGTCAAAGCGGAGCTTGGCGTCGAAGGTCGCGAACGCCGCCGTGTAGCGCGAGAAGCCCAGGTGGCTCACCCGGAACACCAGGCTGGCGTGCGACTTGTCGAGGACGTAATCGCCGGCCGGGATATTAGCCTTGGGCGGCTTGAGCGCGGCCGGCGCCGCCGGCGCGGCGACCAGCGGCGGCTCGGCGGTCTTCTTGTCATCCGGCGACGGAGAGCAGGCCGCGAGCGTCAGCAGGGCCGCGATAGGCAGGATCGTTCTCATGCGTTTGGCCTCCCAAGGCGCGGCTTTGCCGCCGTGGGACTCAACGTAGCCGTTCACGAGAGGTTGCGGCAGCCTATGCGCGCCTCAGAACAGCAGACCCTTCTTCAGCAGCGCATGGACCCCCTTCTCGCCGTTGACGGTCTGGGTGACGCGGAAATCCACGGCCAGCGAACAGAACTGGTAGGCCTGGACGCGGGTCAGGGACGAGCGGGCGGTGATGAAGTCGATCGTCTGGCGCAGGGCCTGCTTCATGGCCAGGTCCAGGTCCTCGTTGAAGCCCATCAGGACGTAGTGGTTCGGCGTCTCGGCGCGCGGCCAGGCGAAGGCGCCGAAGTCGGCGGCCTTGTGCAGCACGAAGGTGAAGGTCCCGGTCAGGCCCATCTCCAGGGCGTTGACGCAGACCTCGCCATCGCCCTGGCGGCCGTGGCCGTCGCCGACCGAGAAGTTCGCGCCGGGGACCCAGACCGGCAGGTAGAGGGTCGAGCCGGCCACCAGCTCCTTGTTGTCCATGTTGCCGCCAAAACTGCGCGGCACCGGCGAGCCGCACCGCCCCCACGCCGGCGGCGGCGCTGTCGCGACGATGCCGAAGAACGGATCGAGCGCGATCTCGGTGCCCCAGGGCATGATGCAGACCTGCCGGTCGTGATCGACCTTGGGGTGGATCGTCTCGTAGTCGGTGAACTCGTCGGGCAGGGTGCCGAGCAGCGGCAGGATCGAGACGAAGCCCCAGTCCTGGCTGACCTTGACGTCGAGGATGTCGACCTGGAGCGTATCGCCGGGCTGCGCGCCCTTCACGTAGACGGGGCCGGTGATGAAATGCGGGCCCGGCCCCTGGATCATGGTGTCGAGCGCGGTGAGATAGGCGGGTGGAACGATGCTGCGGTCTTCGGGGAGCGTCTCCTTGCCGCCGGCCGGGAAGGAATGCAGCGTCACCGTCTCGCCGGAGGCGATTTCGAGCACCGGCGGTGTGGTGCTGTCGAGATAGCCCCACACCATGCTCTCATGCGTCGCGGGAATTTCGTGGCGTTTGGACATGGGCTGGCTCCGTGGGACTCGGTCAGCACTGATTTCAAGGCAGGATATCGCGACCGGCAATGCCAAAAACTGGTCAGCCTTGCTCACGGCACCGGCACTGCTGCGCCGTTCCGGCTTCTCATGTCAATTTTGCCAATCGATCAGCGTGAGCGATCTGGCCGCCACGATGCAGCGGCAGCTCGGCCGGCGACATCCGCAGCATGCGCATGGGCCGTGCCGTCGCGAGGCCGGGGCGCCGCGCCACTACCAAGCCCATGGTATTCATGCGAGAATAGCGCGGCCAGCCGCGCCGGGGTCCCTGAGCATGCGACGTTCCCTGCATACCGAGCACGAGATTCTGGTTTTGCTTGGCGAGGCCGAGTCCGGCATTCCGATTGCCGAAATTTGCAGCACCGCGGGCGTGTCGCTGCGCACCTTCTATCGCTGGCGGCGGCGCTATGGCGGCTTGAGCAGTCCTGCTCTGCGCCATCTGAAGGAGCTGGAGATCGAGAACCGGCGGCTGCGCTCGCTGGTGACCAAGCTCGTCGAAGGCCGGCCGAATGCGCCAGCCTCCGTGAAAGCCGCGCCGCGGCCGCTGCGCCAGGATTGCGGCAGCACGCCTCATGGCGTCGCTGGCGTGCCGGGGCAGGCCCGCGGCGCCGTGATCGGCCGCTATGCCTCGGTGCGCTACGGGCGCTGACTGATCCTGCCTCTTCCGATGGGATCATCGGCCGGATCGCTCCGGCCGATGACATGTTCGTCGCCTCAGGTCGCGAGCTGATTGCCGATCGGCAGCGCGCGCAGGCGCTTGCCGGTGGCGGCAAAGATCGCGTTGGCGAGCGCCGGTGCGAATGGTGGCACGCCGGGCTCGCCGACGCCGCTCGGCGGCGTATCGGCATCGGCGGGCACGATGTGCACGTTGGTGATCAGCGGCGCCTCGTCGATCCGGACCACCGGATGGTCGTCGAAATTGCGCTGCTGCACCCGGCCGTTCTTGAAGCTGATCTCGCCATATTTGGCGAGGCTCAGTCCCATGATCGCGGCACCCTCGAGCTGCGACTGGATGCGCTCGGGGTTCACGAACGTGCCGCAGTCGATCGCGCTGTCGACCTGGTGGACCGTGAGCTTGCCCTTGTCGTCGACCTCGACCTCCACGATCGTCGCGATGTAGCTGACGAAGCTGCGATGCGCGGCAATGCCGAGGCCACGGCCTTTGGGAACGCTGCGGCCCCAATTGCCCTTCTCGGCCACGAACTCGACGACCCGGCGCAGTCGTCCGGTGTCGATCGGGTAGCTCTCATAGGGCTCGCCATAGTTCCAGAGATCCTTCACCGA
>CAKZJK010000225.1 GCA_936942565.1 uncultured Caulobacter sp.
GGCATCGAATGCGACGGCGCGCAGTATCGCCGCTCGCGTTCGGCACGCGACCGCGACCGCCTGCGCCAGCGCGCCAAGGCCGGCGGCTTCGTCGCCCTGCCCGACTATGAGCTCTTGGAGCTCTACCTTTTCCGCACCTATCCGCGCGGCGATGTGAAGCCCCTGGCCAAGGCGCTGCTGACTCGGTTTGGCTCGCTGGGCGGCGTGCTCGGCGCGACGATCGAGGAGCTGGCCACCGTGCGCGGCGTCGGCGAGGGCGCGGCCATGGACATCAAGCTGCTGCACGAGGCGACCTTGCGCGCCGGCCGCGACAAGATCGTCAAGCGGCCGGTCATCTCGTCCTGGAGCGCCCTGCTTGGCTATGTCCGCGTGGCGCTGGCCAACGAGTCGCGGGAACAATTCCGGGTCCTCTTCCTCGACAAGAAGAACCAGCTGATCGCCGATGAGGTGATGAACCGGGGGACGGTCGACCACGCGCCGGTCTATCCGCGCGAGGTGATGCGTCGGGCGCTGGAGCTGTCCTCCAGCAACCTCATCATCGTGCACAATCACCCCTCGGGCGACCCGACGCCCTCGCGCCCCGACATCGACATGACCAAGCAGATCGTCGAGGCCGGAAAAGCCCTGAAAATCGCCGTCCATGATCACTTGGTGGTTGGCCGCGAGGGCGTGGCCAGCTTCAAGGCGCTGGGGCTTCTATAGCCCTTCGAAACCGCTAAGCTTGCGCCAAGCGCCGTCGCGCGCGGGAGTCGAGCATCCAGGGGAATACGTGAGGGGTCTGTCCAACATCTTCTGGTGCGTCGTACTATGGGGCGCGGCGCTTCTGTTCACCCTCGGGTGGG
Organism: uncultured Caulobacter sp.; assembly: GCA_936942565.1. Lineage (GTDB taxonomy): Bacteria > Pseudomonadota > Alphaproteobacteria > Caulobacterales > Caulobacteraceae > Caulobacter. The sequence continues at coordinate 843 of CAKZJK010000225.1, forward strand.
CGATCCTCCCTCTGGGCTTCTGGGCGTCCATGGTCTTCCTGGGGGCCGATCGCCGCGCCGAGCAGTGCCGAAAGAAACTTCAGAGTCTGCTGATCAAGAACGAGGCGGTGATCGCCGACGCGATGCAGACACGCGCCCAGGCCCTCTTCGGTCGTCGCCAACTTGTCGCGACCACGAACACCCGGATTCTCCGCCTGCGTCGCGGCGTGTTCGGCGGCTTCCGGATGTTGGACTATCAATGGAAGGACCTCGTCGACGTGACGACGCAGGAAAACACCTTGCCCCTGGTCAATGGCTCGAGGTTGACCTTCGCCTTGATTAACAAGTCCTCGTTCTTCGTTGATGGCCTGGCGCCCGAGCCCACGCTGGCGCTGTACAAGCAGTGTCAGGCGCAAGAGCAGATTTGGGAGGAAAAGCGCCGGATCCGCGCCGTTGATGAGTCCCGAGGCATCTACGGCCAGCAAGAGGTCGATCAGATCGCCAGCAAGCTGAAAAAGATCAAAGGCCTGCTCGAAACGGGCGCAATCAACGACGTGGAGTTCGAGGAATTGAAGGCGAAGATCATCGCGCGCGGTTGAGATCGCGCCTCGCCGCTTGACGCGGCCGAGCCAAGCCTTGAGCGTTGCGCCTCCTGTTTGTCCGGAGTCCGCCCATGCGTCGCCTGCTCACCGCCCTGCTCGCCTCAACCGCCCTGCTCGGCGGCGTCGCGCACGCCCAGACCAAGGCCAAGGCGCCAGCGGCCCCGCCGGCGGTGTCCAAGGCCGACAAGGCGCTGCACGACAAGTTCCTGACGCTGGACACCCACCTCGACACCCCGACCCACTTCGGCCGTCCCGGCTGGAACATCACCGAACGTCACGAGGTCGAGCACGACTTCAGCCAGGTCGACCTGCCCCGCATGAACGAAGGGGGCCTCGATGGCGGCTTCTTCGTGATCTACACCGGCCAAGGCGACCTGACCGCCGCCGGCTACGAGTACGCCCGCGACTACGCCCTGCACCGCGCGGTCGAGATCCGCGAGATGCTGGCGGGCAACAAGTCGGGCTTCGAACTGGCCCTGACCTCGGACGACGCGCGCCGGATCAACAAGGCCGGCAAGAAGTTCGCCTTCGTCAGCATGGAGAACAGCTGGCCGCTGGGCGAGGACCTCACGCTCTTGGCCACCTTCCATAAGGAAGGCCTGCGGATGGCCGGCCCGGTCCACTTCCGCAACAACCAGCTGGCCGACAGCTCGACCGACCCGAAAGGCAAGATCTGGAACGGCTATTCGCCGCTGGGCCTGCGCTGGCTGGCCGAGGCCAACCGCCTGGGCATCGTGATCGACGTCAGCCACGCCAGCGACGACGTGGCCGATCAGTCCGTGGCCCTGTCCAAGGTTCCGATCATCGCCTCGCACTCGGGTCCCAAGGCGATCTACAACCACCCGCGCAATCTCGATGACGCCCGCATCAAGAAGATCGCCGACGCCGGCGGCGCGGTCTGCATCAACTCGATCTACCTGACCGACACCACGCCCAGCCCCGAGCGCAAGGCCGCCCTCGACGCCCTGGGCCGCGCGCCGGACATGAAGACGGCGACGCCCGAGATGGTGAAGGCCTATAGCGACAAGCGCGCGGCCATCGACAAGGCCTATCCGGCTCCGCGCGGCGATTTCGACCTCTACATGAAGAGCATGCTGCACGTGCTGAAGGTGGCCGGGCCCAAGGGCGTCTGCGTCGGCGCCGACTGGGACGGCGGCGGCGGCATGGACGGCTTCGAGGACATCACCGACCTGCCCAAGATCACCGCCCGCCTGAAGGCCGCCGGCTACAGCGACGCCGACATCGAGGCCGTCTGGAGCGGCAACGTTCTCCGCATCGTCGACGCCGCGCAGGCCTATGCGAAGAGCGTGGCTGGAAAGTAGCGGATACTCGCCCCCTCCGCGCTGACGCGCTCCTCCCCAGAGGGGGAAGAAGACGGGATCTTCCGCCCCCTTTGGGGGCGGACGACCTGCGCAGCAGGTCAGGTGGGGGCCTGCTGAGCCTGCCGCCGCCCCTCCCAAACCCGCCAAAGCATCAACACCCCAAACACCACGCCGTAGATGATAGGCGGCCGGTGGTCGGCCTTGACCAGCAGGTAGTAGTGGGCGACGCCCAGCGGCACGATCAGATAGATCAGCTTATGCAGCCGGCTCCACGCCGCGCGGCCCATGCGGATGATCCAGCCGTTGGTCGAGGTCACCGCCAGCGGGATCAGTAGGACAAAGCCCATCATCCCCAGGGTGATGAAGGGCCGCTTGAGGATGTCCTTCCACAGCTGGCTCCAGTCGAAGAACAGGTCGACGCCGACGTAGCTGAAGAGATGCAGCACGATGTAGCTGAAGGCGAACAGGCCGATGGTCCGCCGGAAGCGCGCGAGGCGCGGTTTCTTGAGGATCCGCGCGGCGGGCGTGACGGCCAGGCCGACCAGCAGCAGCCGCAGGCCCCAGACGCCCAGCTCGCGGATCAGCTTCTCGATCGGATTGGCGCCCAGATCGCCCATGACGCCGCGCCAACCCAGCCAGACCAGCGGCGAAAAGCACGCCAGCCAGACTAGGCCGTAGACGAGGTTGTCCTGGAGCTTGGAGGGGCGTTTGCTTTTGCCTGTCATCCCGGACGTCCCGTAGGGGCGATCCGGGACCGCCGAAGGCTCAGGCGTATGCGGCGGTCCCGGCTCTCCGCGCGATGCGCTCCGGCCGGGATGACAGGGGACATCGGCGCCATCAATAGAACCGCTTCAGGTCCATTCCCCGATACATATCCGCCACCCACTCGCCGTAGCCGTTGAACGGCAGGGTCTCGCGGCGGCGGAACTCGCCGATGCGGCGCTCGGTGGCCTGGCTCCAGCGCGGGTGGTCCACCGCCGGGTTGACGTTGGCGTAGAAGCCGTACTCGCCAGGACCAACGAAATTCCAGGTGGTATCCGGCTGCGTCACGGTGAACTGGAATAGAAGCCGTATTCCTGCTGGGCGGCTTTCGTCCAGCTGGAGACTGGTTCCTTCTCGGTGAAACGGATCTTGACGATGCTCTTGGCCGACTTGAAGCCGTACTTCCACGGCAGCGCCACCCGCAGCGGCGCGCCGTTCTGGTTGGGCAGCACGTCGCCATAGAGACCCACCGCCATCAGGGTCAGCGGGTGCATGGCCTCGTCGATCCGCAGGCCTTCGCGATAGGGCCAATCCAGCGTGTTCCAGGCCTGGCCCGGCATTTCCGAGGGCCGCATCACCGTCTCGAACGCCACGAACTTGGCCTTGGAGGTCGGCTTGACCGAGGCCAAGAGGTCTTTCAGCGGGAAGCCGACCCAGGGGATCACCATCGACCAGCCCTCGACGCAGCGCATGCGGTAGATGCGCTCCTCCAGCTTGTTGGCCTTGATCAGGTCCTCGATGGCGATCGTGCGTGGAGCCTCGCAGGCGCCGTCGATGTGCACGGTCCACGGACGCGGCTTGAACTTGCCCGAGTTCTCGGCCGGATCGCCCTTGTCGACGCCGAACTCATAGAAGTTGTTGTAGGTGGTGATGTCCTCTTTCGAGGTCGGCTTCTCGGTCGTCGAGAAACCCGGGGTGAAGGCGAGGCCGGCCTGGGCCTGGCCCGCCGCCGCGCCCGCCAGCCCCATGCCCGCCAGTCCCGCCATCAGCGTCCGGCGTTTGAGGTAGAGGCCGTGGTCGGTGACGTCGTTGTCGGTCAGGTCGGGGGCGTGGCGGATCAGCATGGAAACGCTCCGTAAGCGGCTGTGCCTAGAGATACGAACCAAGCCGCCGTTTGGTTACCCGTCCCGTGAAATTCAGTTGGCCCCGCGCATGGCCCGACGCGCCGCCAGCGGCGCGTAGACCTTGGCCAGGCCCTCG
>CAKZJK010000226.1 GCA_936942565.1 uncultured Caulobacter sp.
GCGGACATGGCGGGCGCGGCGCCCAGGGCCGCCAAGGTGGACCGGCGGGTCAAGGTCATGTCGCGAGCCTCCCAACACGCGAAAAGCCGGACGCGCCCTTTTGGGGGAACACGTCCGGCTCACTCTAGAGGAGCGTCGAGGCCCCTAGTCCAGCGCGACGACCACGACCGACTTGGCCGGGATGGAAAGCGTCAGGGTGTCGCCCGCGATCTTGCCGCCCTTGAACGGGACCGGCGCGACGGTCGGCTTGGCCCCGAAGGCGTTCATCGCGTCCATCTTGTCGGCGGTCATGACCTGACCCGACACGGACTTTGCTTTCAGGCCGCCCAGGGCCACCGACAGCTTCACGCCATCGTCCGGCGACATGTTGGCGACCGCCACGTAGGTCTTGCCATCCTTGCCCTTGGCCGCCGAGGCGTTGAAGGCCGGGATCTTGGCGCCGGCCACGTCGATCTCGGGCGCCGTCACGTCCAGCGGGATCGCCGTGGAGTCCTGGAACGGTACGTACATCTTGTAGGCGTAGTAGGTCGGCGTCAGGACGATCTTGTCGCCCTGGGTCAGGATCATCGCCTGCAGCACGTTGATGGTCTGGGCGATGTTCGTCATCTTCACGCGCTCGGTATAGCGGTGGAAGATGTTGAAGTTGGCCGCCGCCAGCACGCCGTCGCGCAGGGTGTTGAGCTGATAGAGGTGGCCCGGGTTGGTGCCCGGCTCGACGTCGTACCAGGTGCCCCATTCGTCGACATACAGACCGATCCGCTTCTTGGGATCGTTCTTGTCCATCACCGCGATGTGCTTCTGAAGGATCTCATCCATCTTCAGGGTGCGAGAGAAGGTCTGCCCCCAGGCGGCCTTGTCGAAGCCGGTGGCCGCGCCCTTCTTGTCCCAGTTGCCGGTCGGCAGGGTGTAGTAGTGCAGCGAGATGGCGTCCATGAACCGGCCGGCGTTCTTGGTCACCACGTCGGTCCAGTTGGTGTCGGAGGCGTTGGCGCCCGAGCCGATCCGAACCGCGGGATTGTCGGCGTTCTTATGGAAGAAGGCCGAGAAGCGGCGATATTCGTTGGCGTAGTACTCCGGCGTCATCTCGCCGCCGCAGCCCCAACTCTCGTTGCCGATACCGATGAACGGCACCTTGAACGGCTTATCGCGACCGTTGGCGCGACGCTCTTGCGCCAGGGTGTCGTCACCCGGCGAGGTCATGTACTCGATCCACTCGCGCATCTCGGTCGGGTCGGACGAGCCGACATTGATCGAGACGTAGGCATCGGCGCCGACCTGGTCGGCGAAGTCCATGAATTCGTGGGTGCCGAAGGCGTTGGTCTCGGGCGAGCCGCCCCACCAGTTGTTCTTGCGCGAGGGGCGCTTGTCGCGCGGACCGATGCCGTCGCGCCAGCGATACTCGTCGGCGAAGCAGCCGCCGGGCCAGCGGATGACCGGGACCTTGGCGTCCTTCAGCGCGGCGACGACGTCGCTACGGATGCCGCGCACGTTGGGAATCTTGGAGTCGGGCCCGACCCAGACGCCGTCATAGATGCCCGCGCCCAAATGCTCGGAGAATTGACCGTAGATGTAGCGGGAGATCGGCGCCCCCGGCTGATCGGCCTTCAGGGTCGCGGTCGCGGAGAGCTCGCCCGCCTGGGCGCTCGCCGCCATAGCCAGCAGCGCCACCGCCGCGCCCAGAAACGTCTTGGCCATCGCCATACTCTTCCCTCTCCATTTACGCGCGGTGCTTGAGGGCGCCGCCTTGTTCTGACCGCGTGCATAGCAGCGGTTATTTTGTCGTACAATAAGGTTCGAAAAGACAGCGCTTTCCGGACATAAAAAGAACCGCCGGCCCCTGAGAGGAGCCGGCGGCGAATGGTCTAGTGGTTATCTCTTGGCAGGCCCTTGGTCTGGGCGATGCGCTGGTATTTGACG
>CAKZJK010000227.1 GCA_936942565.1 uncultured Caulobacter sp.
CTTGCCGTCAACCTCGACCACGGGACCGGTGACCGATGTGGTGACGACGGTCCTGGGCGGAACGGCGCGCAGGGTGGGCTGCGGCGTCGCGCGGGCCGGCGCGGGCGGCGGAAGTTCGGATTGGGTGACCGGAGCCAGCGGCTGCGACGTGACCGGCGCGGGCGCGGGAGCGGCGGCGACCATCGGCGCGGTGGCGACCGCGTCGGTCTCCGCGCCGGCTTCCGGCGCGGCCGCCTGGGGAGCCGAGGACGGCGGCTGGGTGATCGGGAAGTTGGGCGTCGGCATCCGCGTCGCGGGCGCCGGGGCCTGGCCGTCGCGCGTCGCGTATTGCGGGGCGGTCGCGCAGGCGGAGAGCGTTCCAGCCGTCAGGGCGATCACCGCCGCTTGCGTCCACAACTGCCTCATGACGTCTCCTTTCCCGCCGGGCCTTCACAAGGCTCCGCCAGGGTGAATCAAGTCTTAACACCAAGGCCGCTGGACACGTCCAGCGCCCCAAACTCACTGATCCTTGGCGACGCCAGCCAGCAGCGGCACGAACCGCACGTCGCACAGGATTTCGACCCGGAAGCCCCCCTTGCCGTCGCCCGCGTAGCGGCGAAGGCTCTGGACTGGCCCCTTCCCCACCGGCGCGACCAGGACGCCGTTGGGTTTCAGCTGCGAAAGCAGCCTCTTGGGATCATCTTCGGCCGCGGCCGTGACCATAATGCGGTCAAACGGCGCCTGTTCGGCCCATCCCTCGCCGCCATCGCCGAACTTGGTGATGACATTGGTCAGGCCAAGTTTCTGGAAGCGCCCCTCGGCCTCCTTCATCAGGGTCCGGTAGCGCTCGATCGTATAGACGAGGCGCGACACCTTGCTGAGGATCGTCGTCTGGTAGCCCGAGCCGGTGCCGATCTCCAGCACGCGCGCGCGCGGCTCGACCGTCAGGGCCTGGGTCATCAGCCCGACGATGAACGGCTGGCTGATCGTCTGGCCGCAGGCGATCGGCAGCGCCGAATCCTCCCACGAGCGATCCTTGAACAGGTCCGGCGTGAAGAGATCGCGCGGCGTGGTCTCGATGGCCTTCAGCACCTGGGGATCGGTCACTCCCTGGTCGCGCAAGGCCTGCATCAGGCGCGGCAGATCGGCCTTGGCGTTCTCCGCCGCCTTGGTCGTTCGTCCGCTCATTCCGCCACCTTAAGCTTCGGCGGCGCGCCGCCCAGCAAGCTCTTCAGCTTGTGGACGCTCTCGTGGTGCGTCAGGTCGATGTGCAGCGGCGTGACCGAGATCTTGCCCTCGTAGATGGCCTTGAGGTCGGTGCCTTCGGCGGGCTCGGAAGCCTTGGCCGAGAAGCCCATCCAGTAATAGTCGCGGCCTCGCAGGTCCGTGCGCTTTTCCATGTTGCGCAGCAGCCCGTCGCGGAAGCCCTGGCGGGTCACCTCGACCGCCGCGACCTTTTCGGGCGGCAAGGCGGGGAAGTTGACGTTCATGACGACGTCCGCGGGCCAGCCCACCTCCAGCAGGCGCTGGACGATGCCCGGTCCGAAGTGCTCGGCCGTCTCCCAATGGGCGACGACCTCGTCGTGGAAGAAGTTCATGGTCTGCGACAGGGCGATCGAGCGGATGCCATGGGCCATGCCCTCGATCGCGCCGGCCACCGTGCCCGACAGGGTGACGTCCTCGGCCAGGTTCTGACCGCGATTGACGCCCGACAGCACCACGTCCGGCGCGGGGCCGTCGATCAGCTGCTGCACGGCCATCATCACGCAGTCGGTCGGCGTGCCCTCGACGGCGAAGCGTCGTTCATCCAGCTTTCGCACGCGGATCGGGTCCGACAGCGTCAGCGCGCGGCTGGCGCCCGACTGCTCGTACTCCGGCGCGCAGATCCAGACGTCGTCGCTCAGCGCCCGGGCGATCGCCTCCAGGGCCTTCAGGCCGGGCGCGTTAATGCCGTCATCGTTGGTGAGGAGGATCCTCACGCCGCGCCCCCGATGTGTGTCACGCCGCCCATATAGGGTTGCAGCACGGCCGGGATGTGGATCCGGCCGCCCTCGTCCTGGTAGTTCTCGAGCACGGCCACCAGGGTGCGGCCCACGGCCAGGCCAGAGCCGTTCAGCGTATGGACGAAGTGACCGCCCTTCTCGCCGGTCTTGCGATAGCGGGCATCCATGCGGCGCGCCTGGAAGTCACCGCAGTTCGAGCACGAGCTGATCTCGCGATACATGTCCTGCGACGGCAGCCAGACCTCGAGGTCGTAGGTCTTGCGCGCGCCAAAGCCCATGTCGCCGGTGCACAGCAGCATGGTGCGGAAGGGCAGCTCCAGCTTCTTCAGCACGGTCTCGGCGCATTCGGTC
>CAKZJK010000228.1 GCA_936942565.1 uncultured Caulobacter sp.
CCAACGGCCACGGCTCCATGCTGCTTTACGGGCTGCTGCACCTGAGCGGCTACGACCTCCCCATCGAGGAGCTGAAGGCCTTCCGCCAGATGCACAGCAAGACGCCCGGCCACCCCGAGGTGGGCCTGACGCCCGGCGTCAGCCTGGTCCAGGCCGCCGAGCAAGGCGACGCCCAGATCAACATCCGCGGCAACAACAGCGCCCGCGACGCCCAGGCCTCGTTCGCCTTCGTCATCGACGGCGTGCAGATGGCCAACCCAGCCGCGTTCAATCGGGAGTTCTCCGACCTTCGCCAGATCGAGGTGGTCAAGGGTCCGCAGGGCGCCGTGTACGGCCGCAACGCCGCCGCCGGGGCGATCATCGTGACCACCACCGAGCCTGGCGACCAGTTCGAAGGCTCGGCCAAGATGAGCGTCGCCAATCGCAACGCCTTTACCGGCCAAGCGCGGATCGCGGGGCCCTTGAGCGAGCGGCTCGCCGGAAGCGTGTCGGTCGACTGGCGCAAGACCGACGGGTTCTACAGCAGCGACTTCGGCGGCAAGGCCGTCGATCGCTTCAACGGCGCCAATGTCAACGGCCGGCTCGTGGGCAAGATCGGCGACGACACCAAGCTGGATTTCAAGGTCCGCTACGGCGAGCTGAAGGCCGGCTCGATCGCATACAATGCCGTCTTCGCCCTGCCCGCCTTCGCCTCGGTGCTGGCGACGCCCGCCTATTTCGAGGACGTCAACGCCCACAAGTTCACGTTCCAGAACAACGTCCCGCACACCAACAATCAGACGGCCTTCGAGACCTCGTTGAAGCTGGAACACGATCTCGGCTTCGCGACCCTGACGGCTTGGGGCCTCTATTCGGACATCCGCAACAACCTCGTCGCCGACGGCACCTCGGCCTCGTTCGGCTTCTTCAACGCCAGCGCCTCGTGCATCAATTCCGTGGCCGCCCTCTCGGCGCGCGGCGTCACCCTGCCCTCGCCTCAGGCCCTAGGCTCGACGCCGGACGCTTCGTTCTTCGGGGCCTATTCGCCCACCACCTGCGACGGCTATCAGTATCAAAAGCGCAATCAGAAGGACCTCAGCGGCGAGTTCCGCCTGACCTCGCCCACCGATCAACGCCTGCGCTGGATGGCTGGCGCCTACTACCTGCACATCAACCGCGAGGTCGGGGTCGCCACGAACCTCGACGGCGGCGGCGACGTGCCCAAGACGCTGTACGTCGCCTCGGGCCCCTACTCCACCGAGCAACTGGTCTGGGACCGCTACAAGAGCGACGTCGGCGCGGCGTTCGGCCAACTGGCCTACGACATCGTCCCGTCGGTCGAGGCCTCGCTGGCCCTGCGTTACGATCGGGAGGATCGCAAGGTCCACAACCTGGTGCCGACCGCCGCGCGCACGAAGTATATCGACTTCAATGGCCCGCCTTACACTGGCTCGGCGCCGCTCAATCCGGGCCTGGACCCGACGCTGAACCCAGGTGGCATCAAGGATCAGGAAAAGACCTTTGAACAGCTGCAGCCAAAGGTCGCCCTGCGCTGGAAGGCCTCCGACGACTGGACCCTTTACGGCGACTGGGGCGTTGGCTTCAAATCCGGCGGCTTCAACAGCCTGGGCAGCGCCGCGACGGTCAACACTTTCGTCAACCCGGTGCGCGTGGCCGCCGGTTTCGCGCCGGTCAAGATCCGCGACGACTTCGGCAAGGAGAAGTCCAGCAGCGTTGAGGTTGGCGCCAAGGGCCGCCTGTTCGAGGGACGCCTGACCGTCGACGCCGCCGCCTACGACACCAGCGTCGACGATATGCAGTTCTTCGAGTTCTTTGTCGGCCCGTTCGGTCTGCTGCGCGTGGTCTCCAACATCGACAAGGTCTCGATCAAGGGCGCCGAACTTGGGTTGGCCTGGCGCGCCACGCGCGGCCTGACCCTCGAGGCCTCCGGCGCCTATACCGACTCCGAGATCAAGAAGAACAGCGTGCGCCCCGACACCGTCGGCAACACCTCGCCCTACACGCCCAAATACACCTGGAATCTAGCCGCGCAGTATCAGCATCCCCTGCCTGACAATCTGAGCTTCAAGACGCGTGTTGACGTGAGGGGCACGGGTCCGACCTGGTTCCACGTCGTGCAGGATCAAACCAGTCCGACCGTGTTCGAGCTCAGCTACGGCGCGCTCGGCCGGGCCGATTACACCAAATCCCGGCGCGACGCCTTCGCCACCGTGGATCTCCGGATGGGGATCGAAGGCGATACGTGGTCCGTCACCGCCTTCGGACAGAACATCCTCGACAAGAAATACCTGACCGAGGTGATCCCGGCGCCGGAGTTTGGCGGCTCCTTCGCCTCGCCGGCCGCCGGCGGCTCGTACGGGGTCGAATTCAGCTTCAAGTTCTAGCGACGATCCTTCCGGGAGGACGCCGAACGGCCCGGCGCCTCCCGGAGGCCAAGGAAAAGTCCGCCCGGCGCGGCGACAAGAAGAGAGACAGGGACATGGCTTACAGACTGGGCGTCGATGTGGGAGGGACGTTCACCGACCTCCTCCTGCTCAACGAGGAGACCGGCGACTTCTGGCGCCACAAGACGCCTTCCACGCCACACGACAGCTCCGTCGGCGTGATGACGGGCGTCGACGCCGTCTGCGCCAAGGCCGGGATCAAGCCCTCGGATGTCGATGTCTTCCTGCACGGCACCACCGTGGCCACCAACGCCGTGCTCGAGGGCAAGGGCGCTCGGGTGGGCCTGGTCACCACCGAGGGCTACCAGCAGGTGATGCAGATCGCCCGTTCGTTGGTGCCCGGAGGCCTCGCCGCCTGGATCGTCTGGCCCAAGCCCGAGCCGCTGGCCAAGCTGGAAGACACCGTCGAGATCAAGGGGCGCATCGACGCCGCCGGCCAGGAGATCCGCCCCCTCGACGAGGCCGACATCCGCGCCCAGCTGAGCAAGCTGAAAACCCAGGGCGTCGAGGCCGTGACCATCGCCCTGATGAACGCCTACCTCAACGGCGCGCATGAGCGCAGGGTGGCCGAGCTGGCGGCGGAGATCCTGCCGGGCGTCCTGGTGTCGCTGTCGCACGAGGTCCTGCCGGAAATGCAGGAATACGAGCGCACCCTGACCACGGTCGCGAACGCGTCTGTTCGCCCCGTTGTCAGCCGCTACGTCAAGAATCTGCGCGACAAGCTTCGCGGCCTGGACATGCGGGGGCGCATCGCCCTGCTGCGCTCCGACGGCGGGCTGATGTCATCCGAGAAGTCCGAGGAGCACCCAGTCTCCTTGCTGATGTCCGGTCCGGCTGGCGGGGTCACGGGCGCCCTCTGGGTGGCCAAGAATTCTGGCTTGAAGAACATTCTCACGCTCGACGTCGGCGGCACCTCGACCGATGTCGCCCTCATCGAGAACGGCGAGCCGCGTCGCGTGCGCACCACCGACGTCGGCCACCTCACGGTCCGGGCCTCGTCTCTGGACGTGAAGACGGTCGGGGCCGGCGGCGGCTCCATCGCCAAGGTGCCGGAACTGACCCGCGCGCTGCGCGTCGGCCCGGAGTCGGCCGGCGCGGCGCCAGGGCCGGCGGCCTATGGAAAGGGCGGCGAACTGCCGACGGTGACCGACGCCAATGTCGTGTTGGGTTACCTGCCTGAAGACCTGCTGGGCGGCGCGTTCAAGCTGGATCGCGAGGCGGCGAAGACGGCCGTGCAGACCGTGGCCGACGCCCTTGGCGTCGATCTGTACCAAGCCGCGCGCGGTATCATCGACATCGTCAACGAGAACATGTTCGGCGCGTTGCGGATGATCTCGGTGCAGCAGGGCTATGACCCGCGGGACTTCGCCCTGATGGGCTTCGGGGGCGCGGGCCCCTTGCACGTCAACGCGGTCGCGAAGCTGATGGGATCTTGGCCAGCGGTGTCTCCAGTATCACCGGGCGTGCTCTGCGCTCTTGGCGACGCGACCACGCGCATGCGCACGGAGACGGCTCGCTCCTACTCCAAGCGGATCTCGGCGGCGACCGAGGCCTCCGGGCCGTTCTACTGCCCCGGTGACCAGAAGGTCTATCTTGATCTGTCGTTCTTCAAGGAGATGGACGACCAGATCCGCGCCACGCTCAAGGCCGACGGCGTCACCGACGCGGAAATCGAGACCAGCTTCGAGATCGACATCCGCTATCAAGGCCAGGCCTTCGAGGTGCCCATGGTCGTGACCCTGGACGAGCTCAAGGCCGGCGGTCTAGCTCGGCTGGCGGCGGCTTTCGACGACGAACACCGGCGCCTGTTCACCTTCAACATGGACGCCGAGCATGAGTTCGTGAACCTGCGCGCCGTCGCCATGGGCAAGGTCCAGGACATCCCCACGCTGGAGATCGAGAAGGGCGACGGTGATCCGTCGCGCGCCAAGATCCGCGACCATCAGGTTTGGGCCGACGGCGCCATGCGCCCCGCAGTGATCTACGACCGCTCCAAGCTGCGCGCCGGCGACCGGATCATTGGTCCGGCCATCGTGACCGAGATGGATTCCACCACCCTTGTGCTTCCCGACTGCGAAGCGGTCGTCGACGCCTACGGCGTCATCCTGATCACCCCAGTGAAGGAGGCCTAAGCCATGGCCGCGCGCATCCTGGAAACCAACCTTACCCCTTTTGGCAAAACCGATGTCGATCCGGTCACCCTGGACATCATCGAGAACGCCCTGCGCAACGCGCGGGTCGAGATGGACGCCACCCTGTTCCGCACCGCCTTGTCGCCTGGCATTCGCGAGCAGGGCGACGCCTTTCCGCTGATCGCCGACCGCGACGGCAAGATGGTGGTCGGTCAGTTCGGCTCGTTCATCGACGGCTTCCTGAAGGGCTATGACGGCGAGATCGAGGATGGCGACATCATCCTGGTCAACGACCCGTACTCGGTCGAGGGCGCTATCAGCCATACCTCCGACCAGCTGTGCATCGCGCCGATCTTCCGAGACGGTCGCCTGATCGCCTGGTCGGCGATGTTCGGTCACATGACCGATGTTGGAGGCAAGGTTCCCGGCTCGCTGCCCACCGACGCCAGCTCGATCTTCGAGGAAGGCTTCCGCCTGCCGCCGGTGAAGCTCTACCGCAAGGGCGAGCTGCAGAGCGACATCGTCAAGATCGCCGCCTACCAGTCGCGCATGCCCGAATGGTTCAAGGCCGACCTGCACGCCATCGTCGCCTCGTGCCGCGTCGCCGGCCGCCGGGTGGTCGAGATCTGCGAGCGCTTCGGCGACGATGTCTTCGCCGCCGCGCTCAAGGAGCTTCTGGCCCGCAACCATCGCGCCATGGGCCACCTGTTCTCGACGGCGATCGGCGAAGACCCCGTCTCGTTCGAGGACTATATTTGCGACGACGGCACGGGCGCCGGCCCTTTCAAGATCAAGTGCACGATGTGGCGCGAAGGTGGGAAGGTCATCCTCGACTTCGACGGGACCGACCCGCAGTCGGACTCGTCCATCAACTTCCTGATGAACGAGAACATGTTCAAGATGTTCTTCGGCATCTACATGATCATGGTCTTTGATCCGCAGATCCTGTTCAACGACGGCTTCTACGACCTCGTCGACGTCCGCATCCCCGAAGGCAGCCTGCTCAAACCGAAGTTCCCGGCCGCCCTCTCCTGCCGCACCCACGCGCTGGGACGCATCTTCGACGTGCTGGGCGCGCTGCTGGGCCAGAAGACGCCCGAGTTCCTGTGCGCGGCCGGCTTCTCGTCCTCGCCGCACCTGATGTTCTCGGGCTACGACGGCAAGGGCGAGTGGTTCCAGCTGTTCCAGATCGGTTTCGGTGGCATTCCCGGCCGTCCCTTCGGCGATGGCGCCGACGGGCACTCGCTGTGGCCGGGCTTCACCAATGTCCCGAACGAATTCCTGGAACGCTACTTCCCGATGGTCATCGAACGTTACGCCAGCGTGGCCGACAGCGGCGGCGCGGGGCGTTTCCGGGGCGGCAACGGCATCCACATGACCTATCGCTTCACCGAGGCCGGCACGATCGCCATCCACGATGACCGTTGGTTCGTGCCGCCCTGGGGCGTCAATGGCGGCGCGCCGGGGGCCCGCTCCTGGAAGCGTCTGGACAAGGCGTCCGGCGAACGCATCGCCCTGCCCTCCAAGTGCGACAACGTCCGCGTCGACAAGGGCGACCTGCTGCACTTCGTAACCTGGGGCGGCGGCGGCTGGGGCGATCCGCTGGAGCGCGAGATCGAGTTGGTGGCTTTGGAAGTCGCGCGTGGCCTGGTCACGGTAGAGGGCGCCAAGCGCTACGGCGTGGTCATCGGCGCCGACGGCCAAGCCGACGCGGGCGCCACCGAAGCCCTCCGCGCCAAGATCCGCGCCGAGCGCGGCCCGCTCGAGGTCTTCGATCGCGGTCCGTCGATCGAAGCGC
>CAKZJK010000229.1 GCA_936942565.1 uncultured Caulobacter sp.
AGGCCAGCCGCAAAGGCTACGCCGCCGGCCTGACCGACCTGACCACGGCGCTGCAGGCCGAGCAGTCCTGGCGGAGCGCCCGCACGGCCCTGACCGGGGCCCAGACCCAGGCGCTGCAACGCGCCGTCCAGACCTACAAGGCGCTCGGCGGCGGATGGTCGCCCGAGAGCCTCCCCAGCAAGCCTTCCGCGCAATGAGACCCGCCCCGATGACGACCCGTTCCCTGATCGCCACCGCCCTGGTCAGCGCCGCCCTCGTCGGCGCCGGCGGGACCCTGTCCGCTTGCGGCAAGAAGACCGACGAACCCGCCAAGGCCGCCGCCACCGACCAGGCCCGCGCGGTCTCGGTCACCCGCGTCGAGACCCGCGCCCTGGGCGGTGGCTTCAAGGCCTCCGGCCAGCTGATCCCGCGCGAGGAAGCCGCGGTGGGCTCGGAGCTCTCCGGCTACCGCGTCGCCAACGTCTTCGTCGAGGAAGGCGCCTGGGTCCGGGCCGGCCAGCCGCTGGCCCAGCTGGACAACACCCTGCTGCGGGCCCAGATCGCCCAGCAGGCCGCCGTCGCCGCCCAGGCCGAAGCGGAAGCCAAGCGGGTCACCGGCCTCGACGGCCAGGGGATCCTCAGCCAGGAGCAGATCGAGAGCCGCCGCTACACGGCCAAGGCCCAGGCCGCCGCGCTCGCCGAACTGCAGACCCGCGACCGCCGCATGACCATCACCGCCCCGGTCTCCGGCCGGGTGCTGGAGCGGACGTTGCGCCCCGGCGACGTCGCCGGCGGGACAACGCCGTGGTTCCGCATCGCCCGCGACGGCCTCGTCGAACTGAACGCCGAGGTCAACGAGGCGGATCTGGCCAATGTCCGCGTCGGCCAGCCGGCCCAGGTCACCGTCCCCGGCGGCGCGACCGTCTCGGGCAAGGTCCGCATCGTCAGCCCGCTGATCGACGCCAATACGCGCCTTGGCCGCGTGCGCGTGCAGTTGCCGCTGAACGAGGCCCTGCGCGCCGGCGGCATGGCCAGCGCGGTGTTCGGCGCCTCGGGCGTGCAGGTCACCGCCGTGCCGGAATCGGCCATCCGCTATGACGCGGAAGGCGCCTCGGTCGTCACCGTCGACGGCGACAACCGCGCCCGCCAGGTCTCGATCAAGACCGGCCAGCGCGGCGGCGGCTGGGTGCAGCTGCTGCAAGGTCCCGCCCCCGGCGCGCGGATCGTGGCGAACGCCGCGGCCTTCACCCTGGACGGCGACCGCGTGAAGCCGATCGAGCAGGCGGCGCGCTGATGGCCTCGCAACTTCGCGTCTCCGCCTGGGCGATCAAGAACCCGATCCCGGTCGCGGTCGTCTTCATCGCCCTGATCATCGCCGGCGTCGGCTGCTATCTCGGCCTGCCGGTCAAGCAGTTCCCGAACGTCTCGTTCCCGGCCGTCACGGTCACCGTCACCCAGAGCGGCGCCGCGCCGGGCGAGATGGAGACCCAGATCACCCGTCCCGTCGAGGACGCGGTGGCCAGCATCTCCAACGTCAAGACGATCCGCTCGTCCGTGGTCCAGGGCGCCTCGACCACCACGATCGAGTTCGAGCTGGGCGAGGACCTGCAGAAGGCCACCGACGAGGTCCGCTCCAAGATCGACCAGGTCCGCCAGCAGCTCCCGCGCGAGGTGGACGAGCCGACGGTCACGCGGCTGGAGATCGACAGCGCCCCGATCATCACCTACGCCGTCGCCGCCCCGACGATGTCGAACACCGAGCTCTCGTGGTTCGTCGACGACACCGTGACCCGGACCCTGCAGGGCCAGAAGGGCGTCGCCCAGGTGTCCCGCGTGGGCGGGGTCGGCCGCGAGATCAACGTCCTGATCGACCCCGACCGCATGGCGGCCTTCGGCGTCACCGCGCCGCAGCTGAACACCGCGCTCGCCAGCTTCAGCGTCGACGCCCCCGGCGGCCGCGCCCTGGTCGGCGGTCGCGAGCAGACCTTGCGCGTGCTGGGCGCGGCCCAGACCCTGGACGAGCTGCGCGCCATCACCATCCCGACCGCCGGCGGCCGCTATGTGAAGCTGACGGACGTGGCCGAGGTCGGCCAGGGCGCGGGCGAGGAACGCGGCTTCGCGCGCCTCGACGGCAAGCCCGTGGTCGCCTTCCAGGTCATGAAGACCAAGGAGAGCAGCGACGTCCAGGTCGAGGAGCGCGTCACCAAGGCGATCGAAAAGCTGCAGGCCGCCCAGAACGGCGTGAGCTTCACCAAGATCTATTCGACCGTCGACGACACCCGCGCCAGCTTCGCGGCCACCGAGCACACCTTGCTGGAAGGCATGCTGCTGGCCTCGCTGGTGGTGTTCCTGTTCCTGCGCGAGTGGCGGGCCACCCTGATCACCGCCATCGCCATGCCGGTGTCGCTGATCCCGACCTTCGCCTTCATGGCGATGGTCGGCTTCTCGCTGAACGTCGTCACCCTGCTGGCCCTGACCCTGGTCATCGGCATCCTGGTGGACGACGCCATCGTCGAGATCGAGAACATCGAAAAGCGCGTCAGCCGAGGCCAGCGGCCGTTCGAGGCGGCGATGGAGGGCGCCGACGCCATCGGCCTGGCGGTCGTGGCCACCACCTTCACGATCGTCGCCGTTTTCGTGCCGGTCTCGTACATGCCGGGCACGCCGGGTCAGTTCTTCAAGGAGTTCGGCCTGACCGTCGCCGTGGCGGTGCTGTTCTCGCTGGTCGTGGCGCGGTTCCTCACCCCGCTGCTGGCGGCGTATTTCCTCAAGCCCTCCAAGGAGCCGCATCCGCAAAAGCCCTTCTCGGGCTTCTATCGCCGCTCGCTGGATTGGGCGCTGGACCACAAGTTCCTGGCCTTCGTGCTGGGCGGGCTGATCACCTTCGGCTCGCTGGTCGGCGCCGGCTTCCTGGCCTCGATCGGGGTGCTGGCGGTCGGCTTCCAGCCGCCGGGCAACGCCAACTACTACTATCTGAAGGTCCAGGGCCCGCCCGGGGCGACGACCGGCGACATGGACCGCACGGTCCAGACCATCACCCGCGCGTTCCGCCAGCGCGAGGAGACCGCTCACGTCTTCGCCCAGGTCGGCTCGAACATCTCCAGCGGCTGGGGCGGCCAGAGCGGCGCCGACGTCCGCGACGCGACCATCACCGTCGTGCTGCACGACAAGCGCGACCTGCGCGTCACCGAGATCAAGCAGGCCGTCCGCGCCAGCTTGCGCGACATCCCCGACGCCCGCGTGAACCTGCAAAGCGACTGGGGCTCGGCCGACGTCCAGATGATCCTGACGTCCGAGGACGGCCCGGCCCTGGAACGCACGGCCCTGCAGCTCGAGCGCGACATGCGCAAGCTGAAGACCGTGGCCGACCCGCGTCCCTCCAGCCCGCCCAGCGGTCCGGAGATCCTGATCCGCCCCCGCGCCGACGAGGCCGCCCGCCTGGGCGTCAGCTCGGCGGACATCGCCACCGCCGCCCGCGTGGCCACGGTCGGCGACATCGACGCCAACGTCGCCAAGATGACCCAGGGCGAGCGGCGGGTGCCGATCCGCGTGCGCCTGCCGCGCGACGAACGCGGCGACCTGGAGTCGATCAAGGCCCTGCTGCTGCCCACCAAGTCGGGCGGCTTCACGCGGCTCGACACCGTCGCCGACGTCAGCTTCGAGGCCGGCCCGGCCAAGATCGACCGCTTCGGCCGCAAGCGTCAGCTGACCGTCGAGGCCGATCTCGCCGGCGGCGCCCAGCTGGGCCAGGCGCTGAACGAGGTCAACAACACGCCCACGATGAAGAAGCTGCCGGCCGGGGTCGCGCCCGCCGCCGCCGGCGACCAGGAGGCGTTCGTCGAGCTCTTCACGGGCTTCGCCGTCGCCCTGCTGTCGGCGATCGGCCTCGTCTACGGCGTGCTGGTTCTGCTGTTCCGCAGCTTCTTCAAGCCGGTGACCATTCTCTCGGCCCTGCCCCTGGCGATCAGCGGCGCCCTGGCGGCCCTGGTCATCACCGGCCAGTCACTGTCGATGCCCTCGCTGATCGGCTTCCTGATGCTGATGGGCCTGGCGGCCAAGAACTCGATCCTGCTGGTCGAGTACGCGATCATGGCGATGAAGGAACACGGCATGGACAAGCGCACGGCCATCATGGACGCCGCCCACAAGCGGGCGCGGCCGATCCTGATGACCACCGTGGCCATGGGCGCGGGCATGCTGCCCACCGCCATCGGCCTGGGCGCCGAGGTCGAGTTCCGGGCCCCGATGGCGATCGCCGTCATCGGCGGCCTGATCACCTCGACCCTGCTGTCGCTGCTCTACATCCCGGTGGTGTTCGTGCTGATGGACGGGCTGAAGACCCGCGCCGAACGCCTGATGCACCGGATCTTCGGCCACCAGCACCACGTGGCCGCTCCGAAGGCGGCGGAGTAGCACACCACCCGACCTCCCCGGCGAATGCCGGGGCCCAGATCGAACCCACGAGCGCCCTTCGTCGAACCACGGCGGAGGGCGCTTTCACGTCAAACTCACCGGATGAATCTGGGCCCCGGCATTCGCCGGGGAGGTCGGTGATTTTGAGCTACCCCTTCAACGCCTTCGCCACGACGGGGGCCAGGCGCTCGGCGATGATGCGGGCGCCCTCGGCGTTGGGGTGGATGCCGTCGCTCTGCATGTAGCGCGAGACGCCGATCACGCCGGTGAAGAAGTCCGGCGCGTAGAACACCCCCTCCTCGCGCGCCAGCTCCGGATAGACCTGGGTAAAGCGGCGGGCGTAGTCGATCCCCAGCAGGGCCGGCGCGCGCATCCCGGCCAGCACCACCCGCACGCCCCGCGCCTTCAGCCGGGTGACGATCGCGCGGAGATTCTCGCGGGTCCAGGACGGGTCGGCGCCCAGCAGCAGATCGTTGCCGCCCAGGGCGACGACGCAGACCGCGGTCTCGGCCGGAATGCGCTCCACGCGCGAGAGGCCGGCCTGGGTGGTGTCGCCGATGACGCCGAAGCCGAAGACACGCGCCTGGATCTTCATGCCGTCCAGGGTCCGCTGCAACCAGGCGGGCAGGGCGCGGTCCTGGGCCAGGCCAAGGCCGGCGGTGATCGAGTCCCCGAGCACCGTGACCAGCGGCGGAGGCGGCGGCGCCTTTTGGCGCGCGGCGGCGTGGACGGCGCCCGGCAGGCCGAGCGACAACAGGGCGCCAAGGAAAGCTCGGCGGGGGGTGGGAGCGGTGTGGAACTTCTCCATGGATCGAACCGTATGAGTTGCCTGCCAACATGAAACGCGCTTGGCTTTGAACGCGGGATGAAGGGGAGAGGCGGCTATGCGTCGCAGGGTTCGCGAAATCTTGATCGTCGGCGTGGCCATGGCGGCGCTGTCGGCCTGTGGCCAGAGCCAGTCCCAGACGGCGCCCGTGGGCTATGGCCCCAACCCCGCCCTGCCCGAACCGCGCAAGACCCTGATCCCGACGGTTAAGGTTTCCAAGGTTGTCGGCTGGCCGTCGGGCGTGACGCCGACCGCGCCGGCGGGCTTCCGCGTGCAACCCTTCGCCACGGGCCTCGACCACCCCCGCTGGCTGCTGGCGCTGCCCAATGGCGACGTGCTGGTCGCCGAGAGCGCCGCCCCGCCCAAGGCCGAGCCGTCCCGAGGCCTGCGCGGCTTCTTTGAAAAGATGCTGATGAAGAAGGCCGGGGCCGTCACGCCCAGCGCCAACCGGATCACCCTGCTGCGCGACGCGAACGGGGATGGCGTGGCCGAGCTGAAGACGCCGTTCCTGACCGGCCTCTATTCGCCGTTCGGCATGGCCCTGGTCGGCGACACGCTCTACGTCGCCAACGCCGACGCCATCGTCGCCTTCCCCTACAAGGCCGGCGAGACGAAGATCACCGCCGCGCCGCGCAAGGTGACCGACCTGCCGGGCGGGCCGATCAATCACCACTGGACCAAGAGCCTCATCGCCAGCGCCGATGGCAGCCGGCTCTATGTCGGCGTCGGCTCTCTAGCCCTTGGCATACATTGCCGAGTTCATCTCGTGAGAGTCGAGGATGAACATCCGACCTTCTCTCCAACCACGAGCGATAAGTCAACCTTCTTTTTCGATGAAGCATCCTCCATCGTTGAAGCAGACTTGCATCCCTTGTTCGTCTATTTGGTCAACTGAGACCAAATTATTCGTTATTGTAGGTCTTTGATGTAGGTTTGGTTGCCTTTTTCCCCAAATGGGACATTGCCGACATGCTGAACGGGGTAAATTGTGTCATCCCCAGTTTCCACATAGTCGGGTTGTTCGGGCTTTCGTAGCTCCTTGAACCAATCCTCGTGGGATGCCATG
>CAKZJK010000230.1 GCA_936942565.1 uncultured Caulobacter sp.
CCAGGTGATCCTCAACGCCGACGGCTCGGTGACGGTCACCGATGACGGGCGCGGCATTCCCGTCGACATGCACGAGGGCGAGGGCGTCTCCGCGGCCGAGGTCATCATGACCCAGCTGCACGCCGGCGGTAAGTTCGACCAGAACAGCTACAAGGTCTCGGGCGGCTTGCACGGCGTGGGCGTCTCGGTGGTGAACGCCCTGTCGGACTGGCTGGAGCTGCTGATCCACCGCAACGGCAAGGTCCACCAGATGCGCTTCGAGCGCGGCGACGCGGTCACCTCGCTGAAGGTGACCGGCGACTCCCCCGTGCGCCAGGAGGGGCCCAAGGCGGGCGAGACCCTGACGGGCACCGAGGTGACCTTCTTCCCGTCCCGGGACACCTTCGCGTTCATCGAATTCGACCGGAAGACGCTGGAGCACCGTCTGCGCGAGCTGGCGTTCCTGAATTCGGGCGTGACGATCTGGTTCAAGGACCATCGCGACGCCGAGCCTTGGGAAGAGAAGCTCCATTACGAGGGCGGCATCGAGGCCTTCGTGCGCCACCTCGACAAGGCCAAGACCCCGCTGCTCAAGGCCCCGATCTCGGTTCGCGGTCTCAAGGACAAGGTCGAGGTCGACCTCGCGCTGTGGTGGAACGACAGCTACCACGAGCAGATGCTGTGCTTCACGAACAACATCCCGCAGCGGGATGGCGGCACGCACCTCTCGGCCTTCCGCGCGGCCCTGACCCGGATCATCACCAACTACGCCGAGAGCTCGGGCATCCTGAAGAAGGAAAAGGTCAACCTAGGCGGCGAGGACGCGCGCGAAGGCCTGACCTGCGTGCTGTCGGTCAAGGTTCCGGACCCGAAGTTCAGCTCCCAGACCAAGGACAAGCTGGTCTCGTCCGAAGTGCGTCCGGCCGTCGAAGGTTTGGTGCAGGAGGGCTTGGCGACTTGGTTCGAGGAGCATCCGAACGAGGCCCGGGCCATTGTTTCGAAGATCGCCGAGGCCGCGGCGGCCCGCGAAGCCGCTCGCAAGGCGCGCGAACTGACCCGCCGCAAGAGCGCCCTGGACATCACCTCGCTGCCCGGCAAGCTGGCCGACTGTTCCGAGCGTGATCCAGCCAAGTCCGAGATCTTCATCGTCGAGGGTGACTCGGCCGGCGGCTCGGCCAAGCAGGCTCGGAATCGCGATAATCAGGCGGTGCTGCCGCTGCGCGGCAAGATCCTGAACGTCGAGCGCGCGCGTTTCGACAAGATGTTGTCGTCGGACCAGATCGGCACGTTGATCACGGCCCTGGGCGCAGGCATCGGCCGCGACGACTTCAATCCGGACAAGGTGCGCTACCACAAGATCGTGCTGATGACCGACGCCGACGTCGACGGCGCGCACATCCGCACCCTGTTGCTGACCTTCTTCTACCGGCAGATGCCCCAGCTGATCGAGCGCGGTTACATCTACATCGCCCAGCCGCCGCTTTATAAGGCCAGCAAGGGCAAGTCCTCTCGCTATCTGAAGGACGACACCGAGATGGACGCGTTCCTGGTGGACGAGGGTGTCGACGGCGCGGAACTGGACTTGGCGTCCGGCGAGCGGCTGATTGGCCAAGATCTCTTGGCGCTGGTTCAGATCGCCCGCTCGGCGAAGGGCAATATCGCCCGGCTCGCCGCGCGCGCGCCGGCCACGGCCGTCGAACAGGCCGCCCTGGCGGGCCTGCTGGGCGAAAGCCCCGATCCCGCCGCCGCCGCCAAGCGCCTGGATCTCTACGCCGAGGAGGGTGACGGCCCTTGGAGTGGCGAGCGAGGCGACACGGGCTTCGTGTTCAGCCGCGTCCGTCGCGGGGTCTCGGAGCGTGTCGTGCTGGACGACGTCCTGCTGCACGCGGCCGACGCGCGTCGTCTGGCGGAGCGCGCGGTCAAGCTGGCCGAGATCTTCTCGGGTCGCGCCGTGTTCCGCCGCAAGGACAAGTCGACGACCATCCGCGGCCCGCTGGACCTCGTGAACGCGGTGCTCGAAGCGGGGCGCAAGGGTCTGACCATCCAGCGCTACAAGGGCCTTGGCGAGATGAACCCCGAGCAGCTGTGGGAGACCACACTGGACGCCGAGGCGCGCACCCTGTTGCAGGTTCGCGTGAACCACGCCGACGACGCCGACGATATGTTCAGCCGTTTGATGGGCGACCTCGTCGAACCCCGTCGCGAGTTCATCCAGGAGAACGCGCTGGACGCCGAAGTCGACGTCTGACGCCCCGCAAACGATTTTTTTCTGAGCGCCGGGCGCCCGTTTCGAGGGCGTTCAGGCATTTTTACAGCGTGGAGGCGACGGGAAACCCCAGCGCGTCTGTCATGTCGTCGCGCGGTCATGACGACGGCGTCATCTTCTTGGGCTTAGGTGATTCGCTTAAGCGTGCGTGGGGGCGCGTGGGTTATGGAACAGGACGCCAGTTTTCGTCCGGAACGGATCCTGGACTTGTCCGAACGGC
>CAKZJK010000231.1 GCA_936942565.1 uncultured Caulobacter sp.
CTCGGCGCCGTGCGGCTGATCGTGCGGACCCTGGCGACGGCCTTCGAAGGCTCGCCCGACACGCGACGCGCGCTCCTCGACGCCCTGCTGTTGGACGAGGGCGAGGCGGTGATGGCGCGGCACCACCAGTCGTTCTTCGCCGCCATCGCCGGCAGGGCGGCGCTGGGTTTCGACCTTTCGCCAGAGGCGGGGTTCGTACTGACCCACGCCGTCGTCGGTCTTCTGCGGGCGGCCGCGGTCGAGCAGGATTTGGGACTCGATCCAGAGCGTCTGGAGGACGAGCTGGTGCGGCTGATGGAAAGCTACATTTCGGCCTTGGCGGTCGCGAAAAGCGCGGATCGGTAGAGGTCGCGTCGAGTCCTCGACGGAACCGCTGCGGCAAGGTCACGTTGTTTTCGCCGGGTGGGGCCTCGACGGAGAGTTTAGATGACCAACAAGCTTGCCTTGCTCGCCGCCGCCGCGTCCCTGACGTTCGCCGGCGCCGCCTACGCCCAGACGGCCACCACCGCTGGGTCGACCACCACCGGTTCGGCCACCGCGCCGACCGCGCCCGGTCAGACCACCCTGCCGGGTCAAACCATGACCACGCCGGGCCAATCGATGACCACGCCCGGTCAGACGACCGCGCCGGGCCAGACCATGACCACCCCGGGCGCCACGTCGGCCGCGCCGGGCGCCGCGATGACGCCGTCGGCCAGCACCGCCGACAGCGCCGCCACCCCGAGCTCGGCCACCGTCGCCAGCTTCAAGGTCGGCTCGGCCGTGAAGGACGCCCAAGGCGTTCCCGTCGGCCAGATCAGCGGCACCAGCACGGGCGCCGACGGCTCGACCAACGTGATCGTCACCAATGGCGGCGTGAAGTTCGCCCTGCCAGGCAACAGCCTGAGCGCGGGCGCGGACGGCAGCGTCTCGACCACGGCCACCAAGGCCCAGATCGACGCCACCGTCGCCACCGAGCTGGCCGAGGTGCAGAGCGACGCGGCCGGCAAGGGCGGCAGCCTGGCGGGCATCGTGCGCGACCTGGGCACGCGCTCGGACGGCTACTTCTACCTGCTGCAGGACGCGCAGGGCGCGGTGGTGGCCGGCAACCTGCCGGCGCTGGAACCGGTGCCCGGCATCCGCGAATGGGGCGGCCCGGCGCATCACCGCAGCAACCCGCTGCAGGGCCTG
>CAKZJK010000232.1 GCA_936942565.1 uncultured Caulobacter sp.
CTTGAATCTTCCCGTGTTCAAACGCCTAGGCGCAAAAAATCCGTTTACGGATCACTTTTCGGCGCGCCTCGCGGGTTGGGCCCGGAATGCGAAAGGGCCCCGGCATGCCGGGGCCCTTGAAGGAATATCGGCGGAAATGTCGCCTCTAGAACATCGCGCGTCCGGCCAGGCGCAGATTGTAGCGCTTCTGCTTCTTGGTGGCTTCGACGCCGCCTTCGAGAGCCAGATACGACATCGGCGTGCCGGCGCGCAGGGCGAAGCCCGCGGTCACCGCGCCGTCCTTGTCGTTCAGCGCGGCCAGGGTGAACGGGTTGCCGCCCTGGAATTGGGCGACGGTGTCGCCGACCGAACCGGCCAGGGTCTGGCGATAGCCGACCCGCACTTCCGGCCGCCACCAGACGTTCTTGCCGAAATCGGCGCCCAGAACCAGGCCGAGCTCGCCGCTGAGATTGCTGGAGGTGCGCTTGTCGACGGTCAGGTCGAAGCCCTTGCCGCCGCCGCTTTCGGCGCGCTTGCCCTCGCGCAGCCAGACATAGTCCACGCGACCTTCGGGACGGGCGAAGAAGCGGCCCACCTTGGCCTCGTAGGCGACGCCCGCGTAGGCGTTGCTGGTCAGGCCCTTCCAGTCGGCGGAGTTCTTCAGGACCAGGTCGGCCACGCCGTCGGCGTTGGTGTCCGGGGAGATGAAGCGGCGGTCGCCGTTGAAGAAGCCATAGCCCACGCCGCCGCCGGCGTTGAAGCGCCAGCCGCCGACCGAACGGCGCCAGTACGCGCCGGTCTGGATGAACGAGGCGGTGGTGTTCTCGCCCACCTTGGCGACGGTGTCGTGTTCCTCGAGGCTGGCGTAGGCCAGGGTCACGCCCAGGGCGCCGCCGGCGTCGCCCATGGCCTCGTAGCCGGCGACGAAGCCGAACGCCTGGGTGTCCGAACCCAGGGTCTGGCCGGTGTCGCGGCGGGTCAGCGAGGTGATCTCCTGGACCCACAGGCTGTCGGGCCCGTAGCGGTCGCCCGGATCGGGGCGGAACATGGTCGCGGCCGAGATCTGCTGGTTCACCGACTGCAGGGCCGAGAACAGGCCCTCGCCCTGGTCGGGCAGCATCTGGTCGTAGAGGTCGCGGAAGCCGTCCCGATTGCTCTGATTGAGGAAGGTCCCGGCCAGGGTGGAGTCCTCGCCCAGGGCCGCGAACACCGCGTCATAGGCCGAGGTCTCGGCCTTGTTGAAGCCGATTTCGGCGGCGGTGCGACGGCGCACGTCGATATAGACGTTGTTGGAGTCGGCGCGGGTGGTCGCGACGTATAGGTACGGCGATTGCGCCGTAAGGCCGTTGCCGAACGTGCCGGTGCTGATGTTCGAACCCTGGATCACCGTGAAGCTGGTGGGCTGCTTGACCAGATTGGACAGGCGGATGCCCAGTTCGGCGCCAGACGCGATGGTGGTCGAGCCGGAAACGACCAGCTTGGTGACGGTCCCCGCCGCGGCGTCGGCCGAGAACAGGATCTTGCCGCTGGAGCCGATGTTCAGGCTGCTGACGTTGATCGTCTCGCTGTTCAAAATGCCGAGGCTGCCGCTGGCGACCGAGATGTCGAGGCGGCCATCGCTATCGCTCAGGGTCGCTAGCGCTACCGCGCCGTTGGTGATCGACAGGCGGTCCTGACCCGCGCCGAACGACATGGCGCCCACCAGGGTGCCGCTCGCCAGGTTCAGCGTGTCGTTCCCGCCCCCGAACATCACGTCGCCGACGGTGGCGGGCGAGCCCGTCGTCGTGGTGGTGTCGGCGCTGGCCGTGGTGTCGGTGCTCGGGAAGGTGCTGGTCGAGGTGAAGCTGGACGGCCCGGTCTGGTTATAGGTCACGCCCGAGTTGTTGGCCCGCAGGTCGAGGGCGATCGTCTTGCCGGTCGCCGTGACCGTGGTCGTCGTGCCATCGGCCTTGAACTGCGGCGCCGAAAGGCCCGCGCGGATCGTTCCGGTGTTGGTGATCGTCTTCAGCGTGCCGGCCTGGTCGAGCACGGCCACGGCGTCGCCGGTCTCGCCGACGCGCGAGGCGCTGATCGTGCCGGTGTTGTTGACGGTCGTGGCGCTGGAGCCCGCGCCGAACACCAGGGCTCGGGCCGAGGCGGTCACGCCGGAACCGGCGTAGGACGACGAGGTGGCGGCGATCGAGCCGCGGTTCAGCACCTGGTCGGCGATCGCGCCGCCGTTGAGGATCACGCCGGTGGCGTTGGCCTCGTAGCTGCTGGCCGCGATCTGTCCATCGTTGCGCAGGCCGCCGGCGAGCGTGGTCACGCGACCGCCGTCCGCGCCGATCGAGACGCCCGTGGCGGTGACGCCGTTATAGACGCCGGCCGCGCTGATCGAGCCCTTGGCGACCAGGCCGAAGGCGTTGTCGCCGGTTCCCACCGCGCCCAGGGAGACGTTCTGCGTCGTCGAGCCGATCTGAAGCGCCGGCGATCCGCCGAAGACGCTGATGCTCGACGTCCCGCTGGTGCTGGACGTCACGCTGGTGATGACCGTGTTGCCGTCCGTTCCGACCTTGGTCGAATAGTTGGCGCCCTGCAGCAGGACGCCGCCGGTGACGTCGCCGGCGATCCGAACGGCCGGGCCGCCTTGCAGCAGATCGTCGGCGTCCAGCTTGTTGAGGGCGTCCACCGTGCTCGGGCGAGAGGTCGAACGGTAGCCCGTGGCGCTGGTGGAGCCCTGCAGCACCAGGGCGCCATTGATGTTCGCGCCGATGTCCTGGGCGATCGCGTTGACGCCCTGGACGTTGATCGCGCCCCCGAGCGTGACCTTGCCGGTCACCGGCGCGGCGATGCGCACGCCGCGCGCGTTGTCGCCGACGACGCTGATGGAGCCCAGGTTGGTGATGTTCCCGACAACCGGGCCTTCCAGCAGCATGCCGGCGGAGTTGTTGCCTTCGACGGCGATCGAGCCGGCCGCTTCGTTGACGATGTCGCCGGTGAAGGTCCCGGCGTTGGTCACGCGCACGCCAAAGCGGTTCGAGCCCTGAGCGAACGCGCCGTCGAGGTCGCCGTCGTTGTCGCTGTCGGTGGGCGTGTAGTCCTCGAGCAGCGAAATGGTCGCCGAGTTGGTCAGACCGCCCGTCCTGCCGCCGATGATCAACACGCCGACGCTGTCATTGACGCCGTTCGTCGACAGCGCGCCCGCGTTGGTCACCTTGTTGTTGCTGTCGATCGTCACGATCGCGCCCGAGGCGGTCGGCTTGATCGAACCATCAGCGGTGATTCTGATGTCGTCCGGCGCCGTGCCCGTCGCCGTGCTGGTGGCGATCGGCGTCGTGCGCGCGGTGGAGACCGAGGTTTCCGCCGACGCGGCGAAAGCCATGGCCAGAAGAGGAGCGGCCGCGACCGTCGCGACCAGGACCTTGCGCTGCATTACGAACGACACCTCGATAGAAACCGGCGCACCTAATTCGGGTCACGTTGCGGCGAAATTGCGGTGAGTCTCGCTCGCGACACGTACTAAGGCGCCAACCGTCTATCGCATGGCTTGGCGGGGCGCCATATCTGCTTCGTCGAATCGCTTCACGCTCGGGACCATGAGCCACTCCATGCCGCCGGCGAACATGTCCCACGATGGACCGGAAACACGCCGCGCCAGCGCGTTTTGGCCGATCCTGGTGGGGCCGGGGGCGATCCTGGGCCTGATGGTCCTCGGGCTGGCGCAACCCATTCCCGCCGCCCTGGCCGCCGCCGGCGCGGACATCGCCGCCGCGGGCCGCAGCGAGCCGACCGAGACGCAAGCCGCCGTCGAGGCCCTGGGCCGCAAGTTCCTGTCGATCAAGGCTGACTTCGGCTCGACCGAACCCGTCCAGCGCGTGGTCGACGAGACCGTCGCCGCGTTCGGCAAGGTCGACATCCTGGTCAATAACGCCGGCATCATCCGCCGCGCGGACTCGATCGAGTTCAGCGAGGCCGATTGGGACGCGGTGATGGACACCAACTTGAAGGTCGTCTTCTTCCTGACCCAGGCCTTCGCCAAGCAGGCGCTGAAGCAAGGTGGCGGCAAGGTGATCAACATCGCCAGCCTGCTGTCGTTCCAAGGCGGCATCCGCGTGCCGTCGTACACGGCCGCCAAGTCGGGCCTGGCGGGCCTGACCAAGATCCTCGCCAACGAGTGGGCGACCAAGGGGATCAACGTCAACGCCATCGCCCCGGGCTA
>CAKZJK010000233.1 GCA_936942565.1 uncultured Caulobacter sp.
GCATGCGCGCCAGGTTCCGGCTGATGGTCAGGCCCAGGCCCGATCCGCCAAATCGGCGCGTGGTGCTGGCGTCTCCCTGTTGGAAGCGTTCGAACAATCGGGCCTGGGCCGCCAGCGGAACGCCGACGCCGGTGTCGATCACGTCGAAGACCAGGCGCGGCGCGTCCGCCGCGCCCAGCCGGCGCACGCGCACGGTGACCGAGCCCTTCACGGTGAACTTCACGGCGTTGCCGATCAGGTTGAACAGCGCCTGACGCACGCGGGTCGCGTCGGTCTCGATCCAGCCCAGGTTCTGGACGATGTCGAGCTCCAGGCGCAGGCCCTTCTCGGAAGCCGGGCCCGCCAGCAACCGGACAACGCCGCGCGCCAGCTCCGCCGGATCGACCGCTTCGTGGTTCAGCTCGAGCCGCCCGGCTTCGATCCGGGAAATATCGATCACGTCGTCGAGCAGCGTGGACAGCATCTGGCCCGCGGCCAGCGCCTCGCTCAACAGCTCCGCGTTCTCGCCTTCGGGCAGCTCGCGCTTCAGGACATGCAGAACGCCCAGGACGCCGTTCATCGGGGTGCGGATTTCGTGGCTCATATTGGCCAGGAACTGCGCCTTGGCCTCGCTCGCCGCCTGCGCCGCGCGCTCGGCCGCCATCAGGGCGAGCTCGGCGCGCTTGTGTTCGTCGATGTCGAGAACCAGGCCGAAGGCCTTGCGCGGTCGGCCGCTCGGGTCGCGCCGAACCTCGTGGAAGACTCGGATCCAGCGGGTCTGGTCAGCGACGGGCGACAGCCGCACGTCATACTCGTGAGCGCCACGATCCCCCAGTCGACGCCACTCGGCGGCCGCCGCGTAGAGCCTGGCCCGGTCTTCGGGATGAAGCATCGGCCAGACCGCTTCGCGGACATCCTCGAAGCTCACCCTGCGCCCCATCATGCGGTGGAACTCCGGAGAGCCCCAGAAGCTCCGGCGTTCGTAGTCGATCTCGTAGACGCCAGCCCGCGCCGCTCCCAGGGCGACCTTCAGGCGGCGCGCGTTGATCCGCGCCTCGCGCCGGGCCGCCGCCAGGCGGTGACGTCGTCCATGTAGGTGATGACGCCGACGATCTCGCCAGCCACGTCGCGCCAGGGTCGCGCTTCCCAGCGCAGGCAATGTTCGTCGCCCTCGGCGTCGAGAAGCCGATCCTCGCGGCGCGTGACGATCTCCCCCGACAGCGCCCGCGCCACCCCGGCGACGAAGCGGCGGCGGCCGCCGTTGGTCAGCTCGTCCAGGGACTTGCCGATGACGTCGGCCTCCGAGGCCTTGAAGATCTCGAGGAACTTGGGACTGACCAGGCGAAGACGCATGTCGACGTCGTAGACGCCGACCGCGAACGGCGCGTCCTCGACCAGCCGCCGGGCCCGGCGTTCGCTCCAGATGGCCTTGTCGCGACTGCGCGCGACATCGGTGATGTTCTGTGAAATACCCTTCAGGGCGTGGAGCCCGCTGGGGCGGAGCTCGGCGCGATAGGTGCCGCGGAAGGTCAGCCAGCGGCCGTCATCGCCGCGCAGCCGGTACTCCATCGAGCCACCTTCGCCCGTCCCGACCGCGCGGCCGAAGGCTCCGGCGACCTTGGCGCGCTGCTCGGGCGCGACACGATCGAAGAACAGGTCGGGCGTGGCGATGTCCGCCGGCGTGAGCCCCAGCGCGGCCACCGCGTCGGGTGCCCAGTCGATCCGTCCGTCCTCGGGCTCGTAACTCCAGATGCCGATGCCGGCGGCTTCCGCCAGCATCTCGTGGGTGCGGCGGGCGGCTTCCAGCTGGTTGCGCGCCTCGACCTCGCCGGAGATGTCGTGCATCAGCCCGATCATCTCGCCGTTCGGACCCAGGCGGTAGCGGCCCTGGAACCAGACCCATCGACCGTCCTTGCACAGGACGCGCACCTCGTTGACCGCCGCCCCGGTCTGACCCAGGCGATGGCGGGTTTCGATCAGCTCGGCCTGGCTATCGGGATGCGTGAACTTGATGGTCGGCTGGCCCACCAACTCCTGCCTCGACCAGCCCGTGAGCGCGGTCCAAGCACCATTGACGGTGACAAAGCGGCCCTCGGGCGAGACCACCGCGAACAGGTCGCTGGCGTTGTCGAAGAACCAGCGCGCGGCCTCGGCCTCGCCGAAAGGCAAGGGTTCGTACGCGGCCGCTCCGTTGATCGACGCCTCTGGCATTCGGTCTCCGCCAAGTTGGGCGGATCGTGGGGCGCAACCGTAAACTTTAGGTTCGCGATAGCGGCGTTCTTCCAACGTCGCGGCCAAAAATCCGTCAGACCTCGGCCCATTGCCGCAACAGGTTATGATAGACGCCGGTCAGCGAGAGGATGCCTTCCTCGTCCTGATCGACCTTGCGCGACAGGCGTTGGATGGCGACGTCCATGTCCAGCAGCAGGCCGCGCTTGACGTCGTCGCGAACCAGGCTCTGGATCCAGAAGAAACTGGCGATCCGCGCGCCCCGCGTCACCGGCGTGACGTGATGCAGGCTGGTGCTGGGGTAGAGGATCGCGTCTCCCGCCCCCAGCTTGACCACGTGGTCGCCATAGAGGTCGTTCACCACCAGCTCGCCGCCGTCATAGTCCTCGGGCTCGGCCAGGAAGAGGGTGCACGAAAGGTCCGTGCGCAGACGCTGGCCGGTCACGGGGTCACGTCGGATCGAATTGTCGACATGGTCCTTGAAGCCCATGCCCTCGCCGTAGCGGTTGAACATCGGCGACAGGATCGTATGCGGCAGGGCGGCCGAGACGAATAGCGGGTTGGCCTCCAGCGCCTGGACGATGATCGCCCCGACCTGACGGGCCTCGGCGCTCTTCTGCGGCAACTGCTCGTTGTTCTTGGCGCGGGCGGCCTGGAAGCCGGAGGTCACGTTGCCGTCGACCCAGGGCCCCGCGTCGAGGATCGCGCGACATTCGGCCACCTGCGTCTTGGTCAGCACCTCGGGAATCTGCAGCATCATGAGCGACATCCTGTTTGCGAACCATTCCTAGCTGGGTCGGCCGGCCTTTCCCTTGATCCGCATCAGATCATCGCTCGGATCGAAAGGAAAACGCCCCGACCGACGAAAGCCGGGCGGGGCGTTTGGCGTGAAGCACCTTCGAGGGGAGGATCAGTACTTCACGTTCAGGGTCAGCAGCGCCTGGCGACCGGGCGCCGGATCGGCGTGGTGCACGCCGTTCGTCCGCGCGATGTAGCGCTCATCCGTCAAGTTCTGGACGTTGAGCTGCAGGTCGGCCGTCTTGCTGATGGCCCACGAGGCGAAGGCGTCGTAGCGCCAGTACGACGGCGCGTAGATCCGGTTCGTCCCGCCGCCGGCGCCGCCCTGGTTGCCGCCGAAGCTCTTGGAGACGTAGTAGGCGCCGCCGCCCAGCGAGACGTTCTTCAGGACCTTGTAGGTCGTGAAGGTCGAGAAGCTGTGCTTGGGCGTGTTGGCCAGCGAGTCGCCCTGGTTGACGCTGGTGTAGGCGCCGCGGACCAGCTCGCTTTCCATGTAGGTGTAGCCGCCGAAAACCTGCCACTTGGGCGTGACGTTACCCGAGAAGCCGAGCTCGAAACCCTTGACCTCGACCTCGCCGACCTGGGCGTAGGTGTTGGCGTCGATCTGGATCTGGGCGTTCTCGCGGGTCGTCTTGAACGCGGCGGCCGACAGGGCCAGCGTGTCGTGGAAGACGTTGGCCTTGGCGCCGATCTCGAAGCTCTTGCTCTCCTCGGGCTCGAGCTGCGTCGTGGCCAGGTTGCCCGTGCCCGTCGCCGTGTTGCCGTTCTGGTCGCCCGCCGAGATACCCGGAGGCGTCGAGGAGGTGCCGTACGAGACGTACAGGCTCGAGCTGGCGGTCGGCTTGTAGACGAGACCGGCCTGGTAGTTGGTGAAGTCCCACGAACCCTTGCGCGGCGTATAGGTCGCCGAGGTGAAGACGCCCTGCGACTGCGTCGTGGCGACGTCGACGCCCGAGCTGTCGTAGCTGTCGTGACGCAGGCCCAGGTTCAGCAGCCACTTGTCGCCAAATTTGATGGTGTCGAAGCCGTAGACCGCGACCGTCTTGGCGATGTTCCGCGAGGCGGGCGAGCGATTGATGACGCCGGTCCAGGCGTCCTTGTAGTTCGGCGCGTAGACCAGGGTGCAGTCGCCGGAGCCGAGGCTGGCCAGGG
>CAKZJK010000234.1 GCA_936942565.1 uncultured Caulobacter sp.
GCTGATGAACTCGGTCAGCCACGACCTGCGCACGCCGCTGTCGACCGTGCTGGGCGCCTCGACCACGCTGATCGACTACGGCGACAAACTGGCCAAGCCCGTGCGCGAGGATCTCGTCGTCAGCATCCGCGAGGAAGCCGAGCGCCTGAACCGCTACGTCGCCAACCTGCTGGACATGACCCGCATCGAGGGCGGCGCCTTGCGCCTGCGGACCGAGTGGATCGATGTCCGCGACGTGCTCAACGCCGCAGGCGACCGCGTCTCCCGACGGCTGGGCGGCCGCGAGCTCGCGCGCGACTTTCCTCGCGAGTTGTCACTGGTCCAGGCCGACGCCAGCTTGCTCGAACAGGTCGTGGTCAACGTGCTGGAGAACGCCATCGCCTACAGCCCGCCCGAGGCGCGCATCGAGATGGCGGCCTACGAGGATCGCTCGAACGTGGTGATCAGCATCGAGGACGAGGGACGCGGCATCCCGCCCTCCGAGCTGGAGCGGGTGTTCGACAAGTTCCGCCGCATGGAGGAGCCCAGTGACCGCAGCCAGGGCGCGGGCCTGGGGCTCTCCATCGCCAAGGGCTTTATCGACGCGCTGGGTGGGCGCATCGCCGCCGCCAGCCCGATTCACGACGGCAAGGGGACACGTATCCTGATCAGCCTGCCCAAGGGCGTCGAGACGCCGCATCATCTGCTATGACGTCGACATGAGCGCGCTTCGCCACCGCATTCTCGTCATCGACGACGAGCCGCAGATCCATCGGTTCCTCGGCCCGGCGCTCGACGCCGCGGGGTACGAAGCGCTGCGCGCCGACAGCGGCCATGAAGGCCTGCGCGGCATCGCCCTCTGGTCGCCGGACGCCGTCGTGCTCGACCTTGGCCTGCCCGACATGGACGGCAAGGAGGTTCTGGAAAAGGCGCGGGCCTTCTATGAGGGCCCGATCCTGATCCTTTCGGCCCGCGACCGCGAGGTCGAGAAGATCGAGGCGCTGGATCGCGGCGCCAATGACTATGTCGAAAAGCCGTTCGGAGTCGGCGAGCTGCTGGCGCGGCTACGCGTGGCGCTGCGCCAGTCGGCGGCGGTCAAGCGACCTGTCGGGCCGCTGTCGCTCGGCGACGTGGTGATCGATCTCGATCGGCGCCTGGTGACCAAGGGCGGAGCGGCCGTGAAGCTGTCGCCCAAGGAATTCGAGCTCCTCGCCCGCCTCGCCCTGTCGCCGGGCAAGGTTCTGACCCACAAGGAACTTCTGGTCGGCGTCTGGGGCGCCGCCCACGCCGAGGACACGCAGTACCTGAGGGTGTTCGTGGGTCAGCTGCGCCAGAAGCTGGAGGACGACCCCGGCAAGCCAACGCTCATCCTCACCGAGCCTGGCGTCGGCTATCGCCTTCTGGACTAGGCCAACGGGCTACGCCCCCAACCGCGCTTGTCCGCTCCCGACATCCCTGGCCCGCGAGATAGCCGGCGGAGCGTCATGCTAGCGATTGGCCCGCGTTGGCAGCACCACCGTCGCCGCCAGCCCGCCGCCCTCACGGTTGGCGAGGAGCAGTCGGCCGTCGTGCGCCTGAGCCAGGGCCTGGACGATCGAGAGGCCCAGGCCCGCCCCGCCGGTGCGGCGGTTGCGCGAGGCCTCGCCGC
>CAKZJK010000235.1 GCA_936942565.1 uncultured Caulobacter sp.
GCGGCGGCGATCGAGAGCCTGGCCGAGAGTTTCAATGACGGCGTCGTCGCGCCGATCTTCTGGTTCGTGGTCGCCGGCCTGCCGGGCCTCTTCGTCTACAAGGCGGTCAACACCGCCGACAGTCTGATCGGCCATCGCGAGCCGCGTTGGCGCGCGTTCGGCTGGGCCTCGGCGCGGTTCGACGACTTGCTGAACCTGGCGCCCGCGCGGCTGGCCGGCGTCCTGATCGCCCTGGCCGGCCGCGGCGGCTGGTCGGTCATGCTCCGCGACGCGGGCAAGCACGCCTCGCCCAACGCCGGCTGGCCCGAGGCGGCGATGGCCGGTGCGCTGGGCGTGCGCCTCGGCGGCGCGGCCTGGTACGACGGCGAGCGATCCGATCGCCCCGTGTTCGGCGACGGCCGGGAGGTCGGGGCCGAAGACCTTCCGCGCGCGCTGCGCATCTATCTGGCGGCCTGCGCGATCCTGTGGCTGCTGTTGGCGTTGGGAGGACTGGCATGGCCGCGTTGATGATCCAGGGCTGCGGGTCGGACGTCGGCAAGTCGGTGCTGGTCGCGGGCCTCTGCCGACTGTTCGCCAACCGAGGCTTGAGGGTCCGTCCGTTCAAGCCGCAGAACATGTCGAACAACGCCGCCGTGACCGAGGAAGGCGGCGAGATCGGCCGCGCCCAGGCGCTGCAGGCCTTGGCGTGCCGCACGCCCGCGACCGTCGACATGAATCCTGTGCTGCTGAAGCCCCAAAGCGATGTCGGCGCCCAGCTGGTCGTGCGCGGCCAGATGGCGGGGACCTGGAAGGCTAGCGGATACCAGGCGCGCAAGGGCGAGCTGCTGGGCGTCGTGGTCGAGAGCTTCCGCCGGCTGGAGGCGCGGAGCGACCTCGTCATCGTCGAAGGAGCGGGGAGTCCGGCCGAGGTCAATCTCCGCGCCGGCGACATCGCCAACATGGGTTTCGCGCGGGCGGCGGACGTGCCGGTCGTGCTGGTCGGCGACATCGACCGAGGCCATGTGATCGCGGCTCTGGTCGGCGCCCACGCGGTGCTGGACGAGGCCGACCGCGCCATGGTGCGCGGCTTCCTGATCAACAAGTTTCGAGGCGATCCCGCGCTGTTCCAGGACGGTCGCCGGATGATCGTCGAAGCGACGGGCTGGCCCGACCTGGGCATGGCGCCCTGGCTGGCGGCGGCGCGACGCCTGCCGGCCGAGGACGCCGTCGTGCTGGATGACCCATCGCCCCTGGGAGGGCGGAAGCTCCGCATCGTCGTCCCGATGCTCTCGCGCATCGCCAATTTCGACGAGTTCGACGCGCTGCGTTCCGAGCCGGACGTGGCCTTCGCGTTCGTGCCGCCTGGCCAGCCGCTGCCGGGCGACGCCGACCTCGTTATCCTGCCGGGGACCAAGGCGACGCTGGCGGACCTGGCCTTCTTCCGCGCCCAAGGCTGGGACATCGACCTCGCCGCCCACGTCCGACGCGGCGGTCGCGTGCTGGGCGTCTGCGGCGGCTTTCAGATGCTGGGCCGTCGTCTCTCCGACCCGGACGGGATCGAGGGCGCGCCGGCTTCAATGGAGGGCCTTGGCCTGCTCGACGTCGAGACGGTGATGACAGGCCGCAAGACCTTGCGCCAGGTAACCGGCCGACTGCCTGGCGGCGCGTCCTTCGCCGGCTACGAGATGCACGTGGGCCGCACCGAGGGCGGCGAGCGTCCGATGCTGCGGTTCGACGAGAGCGGCGAGGACGGCGCCGTCTCCGCCGACGGGCGCGTGCGTGGCTGTTACGTCCATGGCCTGTTCGACAGCGGCGAGGCGAGGGCTGAGCTGCTGACCGAGCTCGGCGCGGTTTCGGATCGTCTGGACCAGTCCGCGCGGGTCGACCTGGCCCTCGACGAGATCGCAGCCGCCCTGGAGGCGGCGTTCGACATTCCCGCCCTGGCGGCCATCGCCGGCCTGGAGGCATTCCGATGAACCTGCCCGCCGTTTCCCCGATCGATCCGTCCGGCGCCGCCTGGTTTCGCGCCCAGCTCGACGCCAAGGCCAAGCCGTTGGGCGCTCTTGGACGGATCGAGGATTTGGCCGTGCGGCTAGGCTTGATCGCCGGCGGCGCGCCGCCGTCCTTCGACCGCGCGCTGCTGCTGGTCTTCGCGGGGGATCACGGGATGAACGCCGAGGGCGTCTCGGCCTATCCCTCCGCCGTCACCCAGGCGATGGTCGCGACCTTCCTGGCCGGCAAGGCCAGCGCCAACGCCTTCGCGACCGCCGTGGGGGCGGCGTTGCGGGTCGTGGACGCCGGCGTGGACGCGGCGCTGCCGTCCCATCCGGCGTTGCTCGACGCCAAGGTGCGCCGAGGCAGCCGCAACGCCGCCGTCGAACCCGCCTTGACCCATGCCGAAGTCGAAGCCGCGTTGGAGCGCGGCGCCAGCATCGCTCGACAGGCGGTCGAAGAGGGTTTCGAGATCCTGGCTCTGGGCGAGATGGGCATCGGAAACACCGCCTCCGCGGCGTTGATCATGCATCGCCTGGCCCCCGCGCCGCTCGCCGAGTGCATTGGTCGGGGCGCCGGGCATGACGAGGTGGGCCTGGCGCGCAAGACGGCCGTCCTGGAGCGGGCGGCGGCGCGCGGCGACGCGACCCAGCCGTTGGAGGTTCTGGCCGAGTTCGGCGGCCTGGAGATCGCCATGATGGCCGGCGCGATCATCGGCGCGGCCTCGGCCAAGGTTCCCGTGCTGATCGACGGCTTCATCGTTTCGGCCGCCGCCCTGGTGGCGATCCGCCTGGTTCCGGCGGCCAAGGATTATTGCGTCTTCTGCCATCGCTCGGCCGAACAAGGGCACGGCCGTCTGCTCGCCGCCTTGGAGGTCGAGCCGCTGTTGGCGCTGGACTTGCGGCTGGGCGAGGGGACGGGCGCGCTGCTCGCCTTGCCCCTGGTCCGGGCCGCCTCGCGCGTGCTGAGCGACGTCGCCAGTCTGGACGACGTGCTCGGTGGAAGGCTCTGAGCCATGGATTGGCTCGCGCATCAGGGGCGACTTCTGCTCTGCGCCGTCCAGTTCCTGACGCGGATTCCGACGCCGGCCTTGAGACGGTTCGAGACCGACTGGATCACGCGAGCCACGTGCTATTTTCCTCTCGTAGGTCAAGCTGTTGGCGCGATCTCCGCGGGTGTTTTCCTGCTCGGCTTCCAGGTCTGGGGCTCTGGCGTGGCGGCCGTCCTGGCGATCAGCGCGGGCCTGCTGGTCACCGGCGCCTTTCACGAAGATGGCTTGGCCGACACCGCCGACGGTCTTGGCGGCGGCCAGACCGCGCCGCGTCGCCTGGAGATCATGAAGGACAGCCGTATCGGGACCTACGGTGTCTGCGCGCTCGTCGTCGCCCTGGGCCTGAAGATCGGCGTGCTGGCGACCCTCTCGGCTCAAACCGGCGCCTTGGCGTTGCTGGCGGCGCATGGCGCGGGCCGCGCGGCGGCCGTCGTGGTCATGCGCGCGACCTCGTACGCGTCCGCTGGAGAGGCGGGGAAGTGGAAGCCCACACCGATGGGCGTGAGGACCTGCGAGGTGATGGTCGCCCTCGTGATCGCGGCCTGGCCGCTCGCGCTGTTGTCCACGCCGTCCGTGGCGGCGGGCTTGGTTTTGGGGGGCGTCGCCGCGGCGATCCTGACCAGAACCGCCGTTCGTCTGATCGGAGGCCACACCGGTGACGTGCTGGGCGCGGTCGAGCAGGTGTTCGAGGTCGGCTTCCTGCTCGGCCTGGCGGCGCTGGCGTGAGGCTGATCGTCTGTCCCGGCTCGGCGGTGGAGGCGCTGCTCGCCTCGACGCGCGTGGACCACGTCCTGACCCTGGTCTCGCCTGACGCGGAGGCAAGGCCGCGCGCGGTCGCGACCACCGTGCTGCGCTTCAACGATATCGCCGCGCCGCGGGGCGGCTTGGTCGCGCCGAGCCGGGAGGCCGTCCAGGCGATCATCGACCTGGGTCGCGACTTGCCGGCCGAGGCCACCTTGCTGGCTCACTGTTTCGCCGGTGTCAGCCGCTCTCCGGCGGCGGCCTACATCCTGGCCTGCGCGGCGAGCGATCCGGGCCACGAGACCTTGATCGCGCGGCGTCTTCGCCAGGCGTCGCCCAAGGCCACCCCCAACGCCCTGATGGTCTCGCTGGCCGACGCCATTCTCGAGCGCGGTGGCGCCATGACCGCGGCCATCGCGGCGATCGGACGGGGCGCCGAGGCCTATGAGGGCGACGTCATCGACTGGACGCTGGACGCCGTCGCTCGCCCCTAGGTTCGCCCGCTGGGCCGTACGCCCCAAAAATTGATGGGACCGCTAACAATCGTCGTGACACGCGCTCCATTATTTGTAGGAGTAATCCAGAGCCGCGCCACAAGCGGTCGACAAGAAACATTGGGAGCGAGAAACGATATGGGGTTCTTCGATAAAAGAACTGGCCGCGCGGGGGCCTTGGCGGCGGGCCTGGCGATGGCCTGGCTTCTGGCCTCGCCGGCCTCGGCGCAGAACGACAAGATGACGCCGATCGCCATTCCGGCCCAGCCGAACGCGATCACGCTGAACACCGGCCCGTTGCCCGGCGGAACGAACCCCGAGAGTTGGCACAGCCAGTACGGCAGCGTCTTCGCCCGCAACGTCACGGTCGCGACCCTGACGCCGTTCCTGCCCGATCCGGCCAAGGCCACCGGCGTGGCCGTGATCGTCGCGCCGGGCGGCGGCTTCCGCACGCTCTCGATGGAAAACGAGGGCTGGGACGTCGCCAAGGCCCTGGCCGACAAGGGTGTCGCCGCCTTCGTGCTCAAGTACCGCCTGAACCAGACGCCGGCCGACATTCCCGGCTTCGAGGCGTCGATGAAGGCGATGTTCTCGGGCGTCGCCCGCGCGCCGCGCATGGACCCGCAGTCCGCTGTAAAAGCGCTGGAGCCGCAACTCGCCGACTCCCGCGCGGCCTTCGCCCTGATCCGCTCGCGCGCGGCGGAGTGGCATGTCGATCCCGACCGCATCGGCATGGTGGGTTTCTCGGCGGGCGCCATGCTGACCCTGACCACGACCCTGGCCGTCGAAGACGCCAAGCCGGCCTTCATCGGCCTGATCTACGGCTCGCTGGCGCCGGCGACCGTGCCGGCCGACGCGCCGCCTATGTTCTTCGCCCTGGCGGCGGATGACCCGCTGTTCGGCAACAGCGGCTTTGGCCTGATCGAGAGCTGGCGCGCGGCCAAGCGGCCCGTCGAGTTCCACCTCTACGAACAGGGCGGCCACGGCTTTGGCATGTACAAGAAGAAGACCACCAGCACCGGCTGGTTCGACGCCTACGCCCGCTGGCTCACCATGCACGGGTACGCGAAAGCGAAAGAGTGATGTCGCCCGCGCGGTCCGCGGCATGGCCGGATTATGCAGCGCGCCGCGCGGCCGTCATTCG
>CAKZJK010000236.1 GCA_936942565.1 uncultured Caulobacter sp.
GCCGATGGCGGCCGCCACGGCCAAGGCGATCATTAGGGCCGCGCCGATCAGCGCGGGACCCAGCGAGCCGAGGACGGCGCGATCGACCTCGCCGCGCGGCACGCCCACGATGAAGGTCCAGCCGTAGGTCGAGGAGCGGCTGAAGGCCGAGACGGTCGCCACGCCATCCAGCGTGTGGGTGCGCACGACGCCGTCATTGGCGCGCGCCATCGCCTGGCGCATCTCCAGGCTGGCGAGCCTGCCTATCATCTTGTCCTGGTCGCGCGAGCGCGCCACCAGCGCGGCGTTCCGGTCGACGATGCTGGCCGTCCAGGTCTTTGGGAAACCCTGGTCCTCCATCAGCCCCTGAAAGGTCGAGGGACGCTGGATGTAGCCCAGAACCAGCAGCTCGCCATCGACCAGCACCGGCATATTGAAGGCGATGATCGGCCCGGAGGAGGGATAGAAGATCAGGTTGGAGACGCTCTCCCGGCCGTTGGTCATCTCGCCCCAGGCCTCGGGCCGCAGGCGCACCTGGGGAGGAACGACGCCCGGCGGCAGGCGGGTGTTGATCAACTGCCGGTGCTCGCTGGCCAGCACGATCCAGGCGTCGTGGCCGCGCAGGGCCTCGCGCGCCTGCTTCTCGAAGGTCTTCAGGTCGCCAGCGGCCAGGGCGGGAGAGACCGCCAGGCCGCGCAGCACGCTGTGGCCCTGGCCGATCTGACGGTCGGTGGCGGTCGCCAGGGCGCGGGTGGTGGTGGTCAGCTGCGCGCCAAAGCGCCTCTGCCCCTCGGCGTACTGGGTCCCGACGAGAACGCCCATCAACAGAATGGCGGGCGCGGCGAGCG
Source organism: uncultured Caulobacter sp. (assembly GCA_936942565.1). Lineage (GTDB taxonomy): Bacteria > Pseudomonadota > Alphaproteobacteria > Caulobacterales > Caulobacteraceae > Caulobacter. Next base: position 828 of record CAKZJK010000236.1, read on the forward strand.
TCAGCGCCATGAATAGAAGCCTTCGCGCCACCGTCGAAGGCGTCTTCACCGCATGTTTGGTGGTCACTTTCGCCCCGCTCTGTCCCCGGACAGGCTGGAGACCGGCGGCTCCACCGTCAATGGGCGAAGACGGCGTTTACCCGCGATACGGGCTCGGCGCTAGGGATACACGGAATGCCTGGAAAATGGGCGCCTGCGTACGATCGCTTTTGGAGAGCGATCGCGCGGCTTGGCCAGCAGCGGCGCGCGCTTCATCTACGGGTTGCATCCCGATACACATTGGCGAGAGATTCCCATGTCTGTCCTTCGTCCCGTCACCGCCGCGGCGATCCTGGCCTTCGCTTTGGGCGACATGGCCATGGCGCAGTCCGAGCCGCCGGCGCCGCCCGCGCCGGTCGCGAGTCAGGCGCTGAGCATCGACACGCCGATCGAGACCCTGGTCGCCACGCCGCGCGTCAAGGCGCTGCTCGACGCCGACATTCCGGGCCTCACCGATCATCCGATGTTTGATCAGTTCAAGCATGAGAGCCTCCGGGCCCTCGCGCCGAAGTTCGGCGGCGCCATCTCCGAAAAGGACCTGGCCAAGATGCAGGCCGACCTGGCGGCGTTGCCGCTGGCCTTGGCGGCGCGCTGAGCCAGGTGGTTCAGGCCCTAGGCGAGGCTGGCCCTCGCCAGGGCCAGGAAGCCGGCGAGGTCGATGACCTCGGCGCGGGCGTCGGGGCTGATCCCGGCCTTTTCACAGAGTTCGCCGCCGCCCAGCGCCTTGAGGCTGGAGCGGAGCATCTTGCGGCGCTGGCCAAAGGCGGCGGCGGTGACGCGCTCCAGCGCCGCGATGATCTCGGCGGGGGGCGGATCCTGGCGCGGAACCAGGCGAACGACGGCCGAGGCCACCTTGGGCGGCGGCGTGAAGGCCTTGGCCGGCAGGTCCATCACCGTCTTGGCCTCGCACAGGGTCTGGGAGATCACGGCCAGGCGGCCGTAGGCGTCGTCGTCCGGCAGGGCGACGATGCGGTCGGCGACCTCCTTCTGGAACATCAGGGTCATCGACAGCGGCCGAAAGGGCCCCGTAAGCCAGTTGATCAAGAGCTGGGTGCCGACGTTGTAGGGCAGGTTCGAGACCACGTGCGCCGGACCGGCGGCGGCCTTGGCGGCGTCGATCTTCAGCGCGTCGCCCTCGACCAGTTCCAAGCGCCCCTCCGCCAACTCGGCGACTTCCGACAGCAGCGGCAGGAAGCGGCTGTCCTTCTCGATCGCCACCACCCGCGCGCCGGTCTCCAGCAAGGCGCGGGTCAGGCCGCCGGGGCCCGGGCCGACCTCGACCACGGTGTCGCCTTCGCCGACCTGGGCTAGGCGAGCGATCTTCCGTGTCACGTTCAGGTCCAGCAGGAAGTGCTGGCCAAAGCTCTTGCGCGCCATCAGGTCGTGGCGCTCCAGGGCCTCGCGCAGCGGCGGCAGGTCGGCCAGGCTCATCTCGAAATCTTTCTCCACCTGTTTATCGAGACGATAAACAGGCTCTTTTCGTGTGATTAGGGCATGATGGCCGCCGAAACCGGCATCCACTTTCGGCTATCATGCTCTAGCGCCGCGACGGGCGGCGATCTCGGCCGCCAGCTTGATGGCGGCGATCAGGCTATCGGGACGGGCGATCCCGCGTCCAGCGATGTCGAAGCCGGTGCCGTGATCGGGCGAGGTGCGAACGATCGGTAGCCCCAGGGTGACGTTCACGCCACCCCAGAAGTCCAGCATCTTGACCGGGATCAGGGCCTGGTCGTGATACATGCACAGCACCGCGTCGTAGCGCGCGCGGGCCTCGGCGTGGAACAG
>CAKZJK010000237.1 GCA_936942565.1 uncultured Caulobacter sp.
CCGTCAGCGCTACGTCCAGGGCGCGAACGCCCTGAAGGTGGCCCCCAGCTCGCGGCCTGGGGAGTGGGAGGAGTTCTGAGGCGTCAGTCCGCGTCGGTTTCGGCCACCACGTCCTGGTCGTCCTCGAAGACGAGCGGCGAGTAGACGATGTTCTTGATCTCGGGCTTGGTCAGCAGGACCCGCAGCTTGCGGTCGGCGCCGCGCGGGGTTGGCGTCCGCTGGACGTGCCGGTCGGGCAGAACCGTCAGGCTGAAGGGCTCGGCCTGGGTCAGGACCAGGGACGAGATTTGTTTCTCGGCATCGAGCGTCACATACTCGAGCAGGCCCTGATAGCCGACCGTGCCGTGCTCGTTCTCGAACTGGGTGAGGACGTGGGCGTAGGCGCCGCGCGCCTTCTCGATCTGCCAGAACCAGCCATAGAGCGCGCCGCCCACCAGTTCGCTGCGGCCTAAGGGGCCGTTCATGATGGCGCGCGTGACGAGATAGGTGGCCACGCACAGCAGGGTGAGCAGCAGGAGGATCCAGGCGAAACTCGCCGAGGTCGCCAGCCCGTCTCCGCCCGCCAAGTGGATCGCCTGATAGTACGGATTTGGATCGAGCGTCGGCCAGGACCAATGGGTCCAGCCACTGACGACATGGCACGCGAGGAACAGGATCGCCGCCGCGGTATGAGCGACCAGCGATCCGCCCGTGACCATCGCCAGGGCCATGATCGAATTGGGCGGCGGAGGCGAGGCCTCGTGGATCGCGCTGCGCCCCGTGGCGTAGACGCCGGCGACAAACGCAAAGCCCGGCGCGAGCAGGAAAAGCGCCAGGACGAGGTTGTAGCTGAATGTCACCGCTCAGCCGGTCAGCGGCTGGCCGCGCGCGATCCGAAGCCGAAGAGGCCGCGACGGTGTTCGCGGGCGGGGGCCTTACTAGCCTTGGGGCGCGGAACGATGATCGCCCCGTCGCGTGTCCGGCGCGCCGTATCGATGAACTCGTCCCACGACTTGTCGCCGCGGGCTTCGTCAACGGCTTCGATCATTTCCAGCGAAGTGACCCTCATGAGAAGACTATATGGTCATTGCGCCGAGCTTGCCAAGATGCCGCCCCGTCGCATGGCGATGCTCGAAACCCCTCGCATCCCGCGTCGGTCGCGCTATATCCCCGCCATGGCCGAAGCGTTCAACGACATCACCCTCTCCGCCGACAAGGCGACCCGCTATGCCGAGGTCGCCGACGAGATCGCGTCCGTGCTGGACGGCGAGACCAACCTGACCGCCCGCATGGCGACGGTGGCCTCGATGCTGGCCAATAGCTTCGACCACTACTTCTGGACCGGCTTCTACGTCGTCGATCCGGCCAAACCGCGCGAGCTGGTGGTCGGACCCTATCAGGGCACGCTGGGCTGCCTGCGCATCGCCTTCGGACGCGGCGTCTGTGGCGCGGCCGCCGAGACCGGCCAGACCCAGCTGGTGGCGGACGTTCACGCCTTCCCCGGCCACATCGCCTGCGACAGCCGCTCACAGAGCGAGGTTGTCGTTCCGGTGTTCGATCCGGAGGGCCAACTGATCGCCGTGCTCGACGTCGATTCCGACAAGCCGGCCGCCTTCGATGAAACCGACCAAGTCTGGCTGGAAAAGATCCTCAAGGCGACGTTCGCTTGATCCGCGGCGCGCCCCGGCTTGCCCCCGCCGCCGCTTTGCCCCACTGCTAACGCGATGAGTAGGGCGGTTACGATCGAGCTGGGAGAAGGCGGCGTCCACGACGCCCGGGCCCTTCGCAACGCATTCGGATGCTTCACGACCGGCGTGACGGTCGTCACCACGCTCGCCGAGGATGGTCGCCGCGTGGGCCTGACCGCCAACTCCTTCACGTCGGTGTCGCTGGACCCGCCGCTGGCGCTGATCTGCGTGGATCTGAAGTCGTCCAGCCTGCCGGCCCTGGATGCGGCCGGTCGTTTCGCCGTCAACGTCCTGCACGCCGAGCACCAGGAGCTGGCCCGCCAATTCGTGCAGAAGGACACCGACCGCTTCGCCGGCATCGACACCGAGACTTGGCGCACCGGCGTTCCGATCCTGCCCGGCTGCATGGCCAACTTCGAGTGCGAGACGCATCACACCTTCGACGCCGGCGATCACCGGGTCTATGTCGGGCGCGTCGTGAAGCTGCGCTACGACCCGGACCACGAGCCGCTCGTCTATCTGCAAGGCCGCTTCCGGCGGGTGCATGTCGACGCGGAGTAGAGCGGCATAATTTCGCGCGGTACGGCGTCAGTCGAGGGTGCTATTGACGCGCAAAGCAAGCGTTAGGGAGCGCATCATGCGAGACATCGCCCATTTCGTGAACGGTCAAGCCTTGGCCGGAACCTCCGGCCGCTACGGCGACGTCTTCAATCCCAACACCGGCGAGGTCCAGGCCCGCGTCCAGTTCGCGACCGACGCCGAGCTCGACGCCGCGGTCCAGGTCGCCGCCAAGGCCCAGGTCGGCTGGGCCGCCACCAATCCGCAACGCCGCGCCCGCGTGATGTTCGAGTTCAAGCGCCTGATCGAGCGCGACATGAACGCGCTCGCAGAAATCCTGTCGTCCGAGCACGGCAAGGTCATCGCCGACAGCAAGGGCGACATCCAGCGGGGTCTCGAGGTCATCGAGTTCGCCTGCGGCATCCCCCACATCCTGAAGGGCGAATATACCGAGGGCGCGGGTCCCGGCATCGACGTCTATTCGATGCGCCAGCCGCTGGGCGTCTGCGCCGGGATCACCCCGTTCAACTTCCCGGCCATGATCCCGATGTGGATGTTTGCCCCGGCGATCGCCTGCGGCAACGCCTTCATCCTCAAGCCGTCCGAACGCGACCCCTCCGTGCCGATCCGGCTCGCCGAACTGATGATCGAGGCGGGTCTTCCGGCCGGCATTCTCAACGTCGTCAATGGCGATAAGAGCGCGGTCGACGCGATCCTGACCCATCCGGACATTTCGGCAGTCTCCTTCGTCGGCTCTACCCCGATTGCCCGCTATGTCTACGGCACGGCGGCGATGAACGGCAAGCGCGCCCAGTGCTTCGGCGGCGCCAAGAACCACATGATCATCATGCCCGACGCTGACCTCGACCAGGCCGCCAATGCGCTGATGGGCGCAGGCTACGGTTCGGCCGGCGAGCGCTGCATGGCGATTTCGGTGGCCGTGCCGGTCGGCGAGGACACCGCCAACCGCCTGATCGCCAAGCTGACCCCGATGGTGGAAAGCCTGCGCATCGGCCCCTATACCGACGAAAAGGCCGATATGGGCCCGGTCGTCACCAAGGAAGCCCAGGCCCGCATCAAGGGTCTGATCGACAAGGGCATCGAGGAAGGCGCCAAGCTCGTCGTCGACGGCCGCGATTTCAAGCTTCAGGGCTATGAGAACGGCTACTTCGTCGGCGGCTGCCTGTTCGATCACGTGACCCCGGACATGGACATCTACAAGACCGAAATCTTCGGACCGGTCCTATCGGTCGTGCGCGCCAAGAATTACGAGGATGCGCTCGCCCTGCCGATGAAGCATGAATA
>CAKZJK010000238.1 GCA_936942565.1 uncultured Caulobacter sp.
CCACATGAGCGCGCTCTCGCCGGCCACGCCGGCGCGAAACAGCCTGATCGACACCGTGCGCGGTTTCGCGCTGGTCGGCGTCTTCGTCGCCCACATGTTCGAGCAGTACGAGATCTACTGGGCCGCCCCGCAAGAGAACCTGCTGCACAAGCTGGTCGCCACCTTCGTGATGGGCAAGGCCGTGGCCCTGCTGACCCTGTGCTTTGGCCTCAGCTTCTTCCTCTTGATGGACCGGGCGGCCAAGCGCGGGACCGACTTCTCCGGTCGCTTCGCCTGGCGCATGGCGATCTTGGCGGTGATCGGCGTCATCCATGGCCTGCTCTATCGCGGTGACATCCTCATTCTGTTCGGGACACTGGGCCTGCTGCTGATCCCGTTCCATCGCGCCTCGAACCGCGTGGTGCTGATCCTGGCGGCCGTGCTGCTGGCCCAGCCCTGGGAGATCGCCCGCATCGCCCTCGCCGCGACCGGCGCGAGCTGGGCCAATCACGCGCCGCTGTTCTTCGGCGACAACGGCCCGGCCTTCCTGCGCACCGCCGGCTTCCTGGACGTGCTGCGCTGGAACATCACCGAGGGCGCGGCGATCAAGACCTCGTGGTTCGTGGAGTCGGGCCGGATCTGGAGCACGCTGGCCCTCTTCATGGTCGGCATGTGGCTGGGCCGGATCGGCTTCTTCGAGCGCCCCGAGAAGTTCCGCCGCGCGCGCCGCCTCGCCCTGCCCGCGCTGCTGGCCAGCGTCGTCGCCCTTCACTTCGGCCAGGACGCGATGCAGGCCTTGCTGCCGAGCGTCGCCCAGGCCCCGATCGCCCAGCCGCTGGGTCGCTTCCTGCTGGGCGAGTGGTTCAATGTCGCGGTGATGGGGATCTATGTCATCGCCGCCGTCGAGCTCTACGAAGCCGGAGGCGCGGCGATCATGGGCCGCCTGGCCCCGACCGGCCGCATGACCCTGACGCTGTACATCGTCCAGTCGCTGGTCTGGGTGCCGGTGTTCTACGGCTTTGGCCTGGGGGCCTGGGCCACGATGAGCCAGGGCATGGCGATCGTGGTCACCCTGGTCTACCTGGCCCTGCAGACCATCGCCGCCGAGGCCTGGTTCCGCCGCTACCACTACGGTCCGCTGGAGTGGGTCTGGCGCGCGGCCACCTACCGGACCCTCACCGTGCCGTTCAGCCGCCGCGCGCCCAAGCCCGCGCGCCCGGCGATCCCGGCCACGCCGCGCCCCGTCCCGCCGATCGCGGGCGTGCCGCAGGTTTGAGCCGGGGAGCCGCCTAGGCCGCCCCCCACCGCGCCCACAGTGCGTCTTCGGCCGCCTTGGCGGTCTTGACCGAGGCGTCCTTGACGTGGCCGAAGCCGCGGATCTGCTGAGGGATCTCGGCGATCTTCAGGGCCAGCGGCAGGCTTTCGACGCACAGCCCCGCCACCAGGCGGTCCAGCGCCACCTCGTACGAGGCGATCAGGCCGCGCTCCATCCGGCGCTCCTCGGTCTTGCCGAAAATGTCGAGCGCGCCGCCGCGCAGACCCTTCATCCTGGCCATGACCGGGAAGGCCATGTCCAGCATCCAGCCGCCGAAGGCGATCTTTCGGGGCTTGCCGTCCGGGCCCTTGGGCGACAGCAGCGGCGGGGCCAGCCAGACCTTGGCCTTGCCGCCCTTGAAGGTACCGGCCAGCTCGGCCGCGAACCGGCCGTCGGTGTAGAGGCGCGCGACCTCGTACTCATCCTTGTAGGCCATCAGCTTGTAGAGGTTGGTCGCCGCCGCGCGGGTCAACGGCAGCGCTGAATCCGCGCCGGACACGGTGGCCTCGGCGCTGCGGACCTTGGCCATCTTGTCCGCATAGCGCTGGGCGTAGGCCGCATTCTGGTAGGCGGTGAGCTCGCGGATGCGATGGGCGATCAGCTCGTCCAGCGGCATCGTATCGGGCGTGGCGACCTTGTCTTCCTTGACCGCGCCAATTTCTCTTTCAAGCGACGATGGATCGTGGGCAACGCGGCGGCCCAGCTCGAAGGCCTGCAGGTTGGCGTCGGCGTCGACGCCGTTCAGCTTGATCGCGCGATAGAGGGCGCGACTGGAGACCGGGATCACCCCGCGCTGCCAGGCGAAGCCGACCATGATCATGTTGGCGTAGATGGCGTCGCCGAACTGGCTCTCGGCCAGGTGCTGGGCGGGGCACGCGTCGAAGGTCTGGGTCGCGCCCTTGACCCGCCGGGCCATCGAACCGCTGTCGAAGCGGATGTCGCGGCTGGTGACAAAGTCGGCCGTCGGCGCGAAGTCACTGTTGCCGAAGGCCCGCGTGCGGTCCTTGGCGTAGAGCGACAGGCCTTCGGGCGAGGCCGCCACGAGCAGGTCACAAGCGATCAGCACGTCGGTGCTGGCCGCCGGCACGCGGCCGCCGACCACCGTCTCCTCGGTCTCGCCGATCTTGACGTGGCTGAACACCGAGCCGCCCTTTTGCGCGAGGCCGGTCATGTCCACCACGCTGCCGGCGCGGCCGTCGATGTGGGCGGCCATGGCCAGGATCGAGGCGACGGTGGTGACGCCGGTGCCGCCGACGCCCGTGAACAGGATCTTACGCACGCCGGTCAGCGGCTCGAACTCGGGCAGCGGCGTCGACTCGGCGGTCAGGGCGGCCGGGGTCTTCTTGGCCTGGGCGCTCTCGGCGCCTTCCAGGGTGATGAAGGACGGGCAGAAGCCTTGGACGCAGCTGTAGTCCTGATTGCAGCTGGACTGGTTGATCTTGCGCTTGCGCCCAAACTCGGTGGCCAGGGGCTCGACCGAGACGCAGTTGGACTTCACCGAACAGTCGCCGCAGCCTTCGCAGACCAGCGGGTTGATGAAGACGCGCTGGGTCGCCTTGGGCATCGAGCCGCGCTTGCGACGACGGCGCTTTTCGGTTGCGCAGGTCTGGTCGTAGAGCAGCACCGTCACGCCCGCGGTGTCGCGCAGCATCTCCTGCACGCGGATGAGGTCCGAGCGCGGGAAGATCTCGACGCCCGCAGCCAGGCCTTCGACGCCCTCGTAGCGCTTGAGATCGTCCACGACGATGACGGTCTTCTTGACGCCCTCGGCCGCCAGCTGGCGGGTGATCTGGGCGGGGGTGAAGCCGCTTTCGGCCCGCTGGCCGCCGGTCATGGCCACGGCGTCATTATAGAGCAGCTTGTAGGTGATGTTGGTCCCGGCCGCGATCGCGCCCCGGATCGCCAGCGAGCCCGAGTGGTTGTAGGTGCCGTCGCCCAGGTTCTGGAAGACGTGCTTTTCGCTGGTGAACGGCGACGCGCCGACCCAGGTCAGGCCCTCGCCGCCCATGTGGGTGTTGAGGTCCGTCGACGGGTCGTTGAAGCTGGCCATGTAGTGGCAGCCGATGCCGGCCAGCGCCCGGCTGCCCTCGGGCAGCTTGGTCGAGGTATTGTGCGGGCAGCCGGCGCAGTAGAACGGCTTGCGCTGATGCAGAGTCGTGACGCCATCCTTTGCGGCGGCGCGCGCCTTAACCTGATCGACGATAGCGTGGCGGTACGGCGTCCGGGCCAATTCCGGTA
>CAKZJK010000239.1 GCA_936942565.1 uncultured Caulobacter sp.
GGCCAGCACGTTCAGGCGACCGCGGTGCGGCATGCCCAGGACGATGTCCTTCACGCCCAGGGCGCCGCCGCGCTTGATGATCTGCTCCATGGCCGGGACCATGGCCTCGCCGCCGTCCAGGCCGAAGCGCTTGGTGCCGGGGAAACGCTTGTGCAGGAACTTCTCGAAGCCCTCGGCCTCGATCAGCTTCTTCAGGATGGCGACCTTGCCTTCCTTGGAGAACACGATCTCCTTGTCGCGACCCTCGATGCGCTCTTGCAGCCAGGCCTTCTCGGCCGGGTCGGAGATGTGCATGTACTGCACGCCGACATTGTCGCAGTAGGTGCGGCGGACGATCGACAGGATCTCGCGGATCGAGGCGGTCTCGAGACCCAGCACGAAATCCAGGAAGATCGGACGGTCATAGTCGGCTTCCGAGAAGCCGTAGGTGGCCGGATCCAGTTCCGGGGCGGGCTTCGGCGGCTCGAGGCCCAGCGGGTCGAGGTTGGCGGCGAGGTGGCCGCGCATCCGATAGGCCCGGATCATCATGATGGCGCGCAGGCTGTCCAGCGTGGCGGCGCGGACGGCTTCGGCGGAGGCGCCGGGGGCCTTGCCCTCGACGGCCTTGGCGATCTTGGCTTCGACGGCGGGCGCGACGGTGGCCCATTGGCCGTCCAGGGCCGACAGCCAGTCCGGACGGACCGACGGGACCTTCTTGGGCGTCCAGGCCGGATCCTGGGCCGCGCGCTTCACCTGGTCGGCCTGTTCGGCCAGGCTGGCGAAGAAGGCGTTCCACGAGGGCTCGACCGATCCGGGGTTCTCCGCCCACTGGGCGTAGAGGTCCTCAACGAACGCCGCGTTGGCGCCGTAGAGGAAGCTGGTCTCGGTCAAGACCTGGTTGATGATGCCTGCGTCGTCCGCCATGGATTTGTCGCCTTCAGATCCGCTTGCTTACGGGAGCGCTACCGCAAGCCCGTAAATATAGTCTCTCAATCGCCCGGGCGCCCGTCGCTTGGCGGGGCCCAGGTGATTTTTTCGGATCGTCGACTGGCGGTCGCAAAAAACCTGGGCCCCGCCGAGACGGGGTTTCGGTGTTCTAGTTAGCCTTTGAGCACTTCAAGCAGGGTCTCGCCCAGCTTGGCCGGCGAAGGCGAAACGCGGATGCCCGCGTCTTCCATCGCCGCGATCTTGTCCTCGGCGCCGCCCTTGCCGCCCGAAACGATCGCGCCCGCGTGGCCCATGTGACGGCCAGGAGGCGCCGTGCGACCGGCGATGAAGCCGACCATGGGCTTCTTGCGACCGCGCTTGGCTTCGTCCTTCAGGAACTGCGCCGCTTCTTCCTCGGCCGAGCCGCCGATCTCGCCGATCATGACGATCGACTTGGTGGCTTCGTCGGCCAGGAACATTTCCAGGACGTCGATGAACTCGGTGCCCTTGACGGGGTCGCCGCCGATGCCGACGGCGGTCGTCTGACCGAGACCGGCGTTCGTGGTCTGGAACACGGCTTCGTAGGTCAGGGTGCCCGAGCGCGACACGACGCCAACCGAGCCCTTCGAGAAGATCGAGCCCGGCATGATGCCGATCTTGCACTCGCCAGGCGTCAGGACGCCAGGGCAGTTCGGGCCGATCAGGCGCGAACGCGAGCCTTGCAGGGCCTTCTTGACCTTGACCATGTCCAGCACCGGGATGCCCTCGGTGATGCAGACGATCAGCGGGATCTCGGCTTCGATGGCTTCCAGGATCGAGTCGGCCGCGAAGGGCGGCGGGACGTAGATCACCGAGGCGTCGGCGCCAGTGGCTTCCTTGGCTTCGATGACGGTGTCGAACACCGGCAGGCCGATGTGCGTTTGACCGCCCTTACCGGGGGTGACGCCGCCGACCATCTTGGTGCCATAGGCGATGGCCTGCTCGGAGTGGAACGTGCCTTGAGCGCCGGTGATGCCCTGGCAGATGACCTTGGTGTGCGAACCGATCAGAACCGACATTTAGCGGGCGCCCTTCACAGCGGCGACGATCTTCTCGGCGCCGTCAGACAGATCGTTGGCGGCGATGACGTTCAGGCCGCTTTCCGAGATGATTTTCTTGCCGAGCTCGACGTTGGTGCCTTCCAGACGGACGACCAGCGGAACCTTCAGGCCGACTTCCTTCACGGCGGCGATGACGCCTTCCGCGATGATGTCGCAGCGCATGATGCCGCCGAAGATGTTGACCAGGATGCCCTTCACGTTCGGATCGGCGGTGATGATCTTGAACGCCGCCGCGACCTTCTCCTTGCTGGCGCCGCCGCCGACGTCGAGGAAGTTGGCGGGCTCCATGCCGTAGAGCTTGATGATGTCCATCGTCGCCATCGCAAGGCCGGCGCCGTTGACCATGCAGCCGATGGTGCCGTCGAGCGTGACGTAGTTGAGGTCGTACTTGGAGGCCTCGATCTCCTTGGCGTCCTCCTCGGTCTCGTCACGCAGCGCGACGACCTCGGGATGCTTGAACAGCGCGTTGGAGTCGAACGACACCTTGGCGTCGAGCACGCGCAGCTGGCCCTGTTTGGTGACGACCAGCGGGTTAATCTCGAGCATCGCCATGTCCTTGGCGACGAAGGCGTTGTAGAGCTGGGTGGTCAGCTTCTCGGCCTGCTTGGCGAGGTCGCCGGAGAGCTTCAGCGCCTTGGCGACGGCGCGGCCGTGATGACCCATGACGCCGGTGGCCGGATCGACCGAGAAGGTGATGATCTTCTCAGGCGTGCTGTGGGCAACGTCTTCGATGTTGACGCCGCCTTCGGTCGACACCACGAAAGCGACCTTCGAGGTCTCGCGGTCGACCAGCAGCGACAGATAGAACTCCTTCTCGATGTCGGAGCCGTCCTCGATGTAGAGGCGGTTGACCTGCTTGCCGTCGGGCCCGGTCTGCACGGTCACCAAGGTCGCGCCCAGCATCTGCTTGGCGAACGCGTTGACCTCATCGATCGACTTGGCGAGGCGGACGCCGCCCTTGTCGCCGGCTGAGGCCTCCTTGAACTTGCCCTTGCCACGGCCACCGGCGTGGATCTGGCTCTTCACGACCCAGACCGGGCCGCCCAGCGTCTTCGCCGCGGCATCGGAGTCCTCTGGACGGAGCACCGGCACGCCCTTGGAAATCGGCACGCCGAACTCGTGCAGCAGTGCCTTGGCCTGATATTCGTGAATGTTCATAAGCGGTTGCTCCCCGAACCCGCGTAGGGCTGACGTCTGGAATTCTTCTCAGGATGCTTGGTATACCATATACCAAGCATCCTGCAACTCTATCTCAGCGGGCTCAAAGGCCCGCGGTACTAGGGTCAGCGGCCGAGCAGGTCGGGCGCGATCTTCTTGCAGGCGTCGACGAGGCCCTGCACGGCGCCCACCGACTTGTCGAAGCCTTCGCGATCCTTACCGGCGAGTTCGATCTCGACGATACGCTCGACGCCCTTCGATCCGATAACAACCGGCACCCCCACGTACATGTCTTTCACGCCGTATTCGCCGTTGAGATAGGCAGCGCACGGCAACACGCGCTTCTTGTCGCGCAGATAGCTTTCCG
>CAKZJK010000240.1 GCA_936942565.1 uncultured Caulobacter sp.
CCCTCGTGGCGCGGCGGAACGTCGCGGTCCGGCTTAAAGCGCGGCGTCGGACGAGAGGATCGCGCGCGCCTCATTGTGTCTGGCCGCCAGGACAAGCGACGCCAGGAACGCGATCGTGAGCGCGGCCGCCACATAGCAGGCCGGGCAATGTCCGGCGAGCACGAAGGCGTCGCCGCGCGCGCTGCAAATGGGCCCCGCGAGCATGCGCGGCAGCGACTGCTGCAGAGCGACCGCCCAGGCGACTAGAGCCGCCACGCCGGTGGCCGAGGGGAGATGACGAGAGAGCTCTTTGAGCATGGCGGACTCCGAATTGGCCGACAGGGTCCAACAGGTTCGCTGACTTGGCTTTGAGACAGATCAAAGCACGGGATCGGCCGGTGTGACACCCCTGAGTTCTAGGTTCGACTCATGGAGTCCGCATGTCCGCCCCTTCAAACACCAGTGCTGGTCCGCCCGCGGGCTCCAGCCTCCTCCTAATAATCTCGGTGATCGGCGCCTTCTTGGCGATTTTGGGGGCGGGTCTAACCCATGACCCCATTTTCCGCCTTCAGGCCGGCACCCTGGCCCTGGCCGGCGTGATCGCCGCCTTCGTGCTGAACGGCGGTCTCGCCGGCGGGACGCTGCGCGACCACCCCGACCAATATTCCGACAACGTCATCAAGGCCGGTGTCATCGCCACCATGTTCTGGGCGGCGGCGGGCTTGCTGGTGGGGGTGATCATCGCCGCCCAGCTGGCCTGGCCGAGGATCTTCTACTTCCCTGAGTTCGGCTTTCTGAACTTCGGGCGGCTGCGGCCTCTGCACACCTCGGCGGTGATCTTCGCGTTCGGCGGCAACGCCTTGATCGCGACGTCCTTCTGGGTCGTCCAGCGCACCTGCAAGGCGCGTCTGGCCGGTGGCATCGCCCCGTGGTTCGTGTTCTGGGGCTATCAGCTGTTCATCGTGATGGCCGCGACCGGCTACCTGATGGGCGCGACCCAGGGCAAGGAATACGCCGAGCCCGAGTGGTACACCGACCTGTGGCTGACGATCGTCTGGGTGGCCTATCTGCTGGTCTTCCTGGGCACGATCTGGAAGCGCAAGGAGCCGCATATCTATGTGGCCAACTGGTTCTACCTGGCCTTCATCGTCACCATCGCCCTGCTGCACCTGGTCAACAACGCCGCCGTTCCGGTGGGCCTGCTGAACCACAAGTCCTACGGCGTGATGTCCGGCGTCCAGGACGCCCTGACCCAGTGGTGGTACGGCCACAACGCGGTCGGCTTCTTCCTGACCGCCGGCTTCCTGGCCATGATGTACTACTTCGTGCCCAAGCGCGTTGAGCGTCCGGTCTACAGCTATCGTCTGTCGATCGTGCACTTCTGGGCCCTGATCTTCATCTACATCTGGGCCGGCCCGCACCACCTGCACTACACGGCGCTGCCGCAGTGGGCCCAGACCCTGGGCATGACCTTCTCGATCATGCTGTGGATGCCCTCCTGGGGCGGCATGATCAACGGCCTGATGACCCTGTCTGGCGCGTGGGACAAGCTGCGCACCGACCCCGTGCTGCGCATGCTGGTCGTGTCGGTCGCCTTCTACGGCATGTCGACCTTCGAAGGTCCGGTGATGTCGATCCGCGCGGTCAATGCGCTGTCTCACTACACCGACTGGACCATCGGCCACGTGCACTCCGGCGCTCTGGGCTGGGTCGGCTTCATCAGCTTCGGCGCGGTCTACTGCCTGGTGCCGTGGCTGTGGAAGAAGCCGGGCCTGTACTCGAACAAGATGGTCGAGTGGCACTTCTGGATCGCGACCACCGGGATCCTGCTCTACATCGCCGCGATGTGGGTGTCGGGCATCATGGAAGGCCTGATGTGGCGGGAATACACCCCGCAAGGCTTCCTGGCCTACAGCTTCATCGAGACCGTCTCGGCCAAGCATATCGAGAACATCATCCGCACCGTGGGCGGCCTGATGTACCTGGCCGGCGCGCTGATCATGATCGTCAACCTCTGGAAGACGATCAGCACGCCCTCCGCCGAGCTGGCCGATGCTCCGGCCGCCCCCGCCACCGCGATCGCCTGAGGTTCCGATGTCTCTCTGGAAGCAACACTCCAAGCTTGAGCGGCATTCGCTGCTGCTCATCGTCGGCATCCTTCTGGTCGTCTCCATCGGCGGCCTGGTCGAGATCGCCCCGCTGTTCTGGCTGCAGAGCACGATCGAGAAGGTGCAGGGCATGCGTCCCTACACCCCGCTTGAGCTGGCCGGCCGCGACATCTACGTCCGTGAGGGCTGCTACCTCTGCCACTCGCAGATGGTCCGCCCGCTGCGCGACGAGGTCGAGCGCTACGGCCACTACAGCCTAGCCGCCGAGAGCATGTACGACCACCCGTTCCAGTGGGGGTCCAAGCGGACCGGTCCCGACCTGGCGCGCGTGGGCGGCAAGTACTCGGACACCTGGCACCGCGACCACCTGATCGACCCGCGCTCGGTCGTGCCGGAGTCGGTGATGCCGCCCTACAAGTTCCTGGCCGAAAAGGACCTGGACTACAGCGACATCGTCGATCGCCTGAAGACCCAGCACACGGTCGGCGTGCCCTACACGGCCGACGAGATCGCCAACGCCAAGAAGGATCTCGAGGCTCAGGCCGATCCCTTCTCGACCGACGCGGTGGGTCTGCGCGCCCGCTACGGCGCCAAGGTCGTCAACCGCGACTTCGACGGCGATCCCAACAAGATCTCCGAGATGGATGCGCTGGTCGCCTACCTGCAGATGCTGGGCACCCTGGTGGACTTCAAGTCCTACAAGGCCCAGGCGCCGGAGAACCAACGATGAGCGCTCTGACCTACGAAGCCGTCGCGCGCTTCGCGCAGCAGGGCGGGCTGATCTACTTCGGCCTGATCTTCCTCGCCGGCGTCGCCTACGCCCTGTGGCCCTCCAAGAAGGCCGAATTCCAACACGCCGCGCATATGCCGCTGGATGACGAGGAGCTCTCCTGATGGCTCACGAACGCGAGACCGACCACGCAACCGGCGTCGAGACGACCGGACACGAGTGGGACGGCATCAAGGAACTGGACAACCCGCTGCCCCGCTGGTGGCTGTGGATTTGGTACGCGACGATCGCCTTCTCGATCGCCTACTGGGTGGCGATGCCGGCCTGGCCGGGCCTGCACAGCTACACCAAGGGCATGCTGGGTCAGTCGGACCGGGCGAATGTCGGCAAGGAGCTTACCGCGCTTGACGCCCAACGCGGCCAAGGCGCGGCCATGCTCCGCACCGCCAGCCTCGAGCAGATCGAAAAGGATCCGAAGCTGCAGGCCTACGCCCAGCAGGTCGGCCAGTCTGTCTTCGGCGATAACTGCGCCACCTGCCACGGCATCGGCGGCACCGGCGGCAAGGGCTACGCCAACCTCCGCGACGACGTGTGGCTGTGGGGCGGCAAGCTGGAGGACATCCAGTACACCATCACCCACGGCATCCGCTATCCCGGCGACGATGCCACCCGGGTCAGCCAGATGCCCAGCTTCGGCCACGATGGCATCCTGCCGCCGGC
>CAKZJK010000241.1 GCA_936942565.1 uncultured Caulobacter sp.
GTTGGATCCGTCCGTGTCGATATAGCGACGTTCTGTTGGGTGATCAACGATAATGTTGCGATGCACCCTAAAATGGGCGCGAAAGGGTCAAGCTTGCGCGGTGACCGTATTTCGGCGCGGAAAAGACCCGCGAGAGCACTGTCCCGCGGGTCTTCCTTGTCGTCTTAGCGGCTCGCGACGCGCAGGGCGTAGACCGAGCGGGCCTGGCTCTTGTTGAAGGCGGCGAGCTCGGGGCTGTTGGTGCGGGCCACGGCGTCGCGGGTGATTTCGCGCACGCAATAGGGGGCCAGATCGCTGGCGGCGGGGTTGCCGGCGAGGTCTTCCTGGCACAGCTGCTTGGCGGCCTGGATGATTTCGGCGTGGACCTCGGCGGTGGGGCGACCGCGCACCTTGACGGTGATTTCGCCGGCGCTGGCCGAGGTGGCGGCGGTGGTGGCCATCAGGGCGCTGACGGCGATAACGAGCAGACGGATCATGTTGATAGTCCCGGAAAGGAGGTTGGGTTCAACCGCCTCCCGGCGCGTTCCTCTGACGGCCCGTGGGTTCTCGCCTCATCGACCGTCGAGCTAGGAATGACTGACAACGTTGTCCGCTGCAAGTGCGAAAACACTATTTGGGCGAAAAAATGTTAGCGGTACCATATCGTTGCCAACGAAACGATTTCAGTGACTTGGTTGATTTCCGTTAAGGTGTGCGAGCGCGAAGGCTCAGCGCTTGCGGACGGGCTTGCGGGGCGGCGTGGCTGGAGCGGGCGGCGGTGGAGGCGGCGGCGTCCAGTCGAACGCCAGCAGCAGGGTCCGCTGCTTGGCGCTGACCGCGCCGTCGTCCGAGATCAGGTAGATCCGGATCGCGCCCGACGGCGAACTCGACAGCGCCAGGCCCTCGAAATTGTCGCGCGGCATGGCGCCGTCGATACGCAGCGAGGCGGCGGTGCGTTGGCGGGCGAGCGGCAAGGTCGGGTCGGAGATGAAGCGGACGATGGCCCGCCAGCCGCGGATCGGATCGAAGCCTCGGTGCAGCGTGGCCACCGCGCTGCCCTGGAACGGCGCGAAGGCGGTCAGGCCCCACGTGAAGTCGGGCCCAGATTGCGGGGGCAGCGACTTGCAGTCGGCCGACAGGCGGCAAAGCCAGACCTCGCCCTCCTCGCCGCCCACGATGTAGGCGTCGGGGCCGGCCGCCGGATAGGCCGACAGCGCCTCCATGCCCTCGTTGTCGGGCAGGATGGTCGCGGGCTTGGGGGCGGGGCGGGGTGTTCCCCAGCCGCCGTCCGGCAGGAGCGGATAGAGCCAGATGCGGTGGTCGCCCTCGAAGCTGACCAGGCGATCGCCATTCGGCATCACCGCCAGGCCCTCGGCGTCGGCGTTGCGCTTGCCTTGCAGGGGCTGGCCGTCGAGGCCGGTCAGCGGAAACAGCTTGCCGGCGGTCAGGCCGGCGAGGCGCCCGGCCGCGTCCAGCTGAATCTTGGCCTCGAAGACGTCGCCCTCGTCGCTGATCGCCGTCAGCACGTCGCCCGCGCCCATGCGCAGGTCCGAGAGGCCGTGGAGCCGGGTGGTGTCTGGACCGGTCAGCACTAGGCCGCCGGCATAGGTGAAGCCGCCCTCTGCCATGACCTTGGTCGGGTCCGCGGCGTCCATCGGGATGGGCGTGGCGACGACGGTGATCTCGGGGCCAGCCTTGACCGGCGCGGCGGGAATGACGGGCGGCGGGGCGGCGTGCTCGGCGCAGCCGGCGACCAGGCCGCCGGCCAGCATCAGCGCAAGCGCCAGCCGAGCCTTCACGCGGGCGTCCTGGCGGGCTTGGCGGCCTGCGGCGTGACGACGGGCAAGGGCGCCAGAAGCCCGCGCGCGCGGGCGATCTGACGGGGCTCTTCCTCGAACAGGGCCGCCAGCTGCTCGACCAGCACCCCGCCCAGTTGCTCGACGTCGACGATGGTGACGGCGCGGCGGTAGTAGCGCGTGACGTCGTGGCCGATGCCGATGGCGATCAGTTCGACGGGGCTCTTGCCCTCGATCTCGGCGATGACCTGGCGCAAGTGACGCTCCAGATAGTGGCCCGAATTGACGCTCAGGGTGCTGTCGTCCACCGGCGCGCCATCGGAGATCACCATCAGAATGCGGCGAGCTTCGGGCCGGCCGATCAGGCGCTGGTGGGCCCACATCAGGGCCTCGCCGTCGATGTTCTCCTTGAGGAGCCCCTCGCGCATCATCAGGCCGAGGTTCTTGCGGGCCCGCCGCCAGGGCGCGTCGGCGGCCTTGTAGACGATGTGGCGCAGGTCGTTGAGCCGCCCGGGATTGGCTGGCTTGCCTGCCCGCACCCAGGCCTCGCGCGACTGCCCGCCCTTCCAGGCCCGCGTTGTGAAGCCGAGAATCTCGACCTTGACGCCGCAGCGCTCCAGGGTGCGCG
>CAKZJK010000242.1 GCA_936942565.1 uncultured Caulobacter sp.
CCGACCTTCCCGCCGCTAACCGGCCGCGTGGTCGATCAGGCGCAGGTGCTGTCACCGGACGCCGAGCGCGAGCTCACGGACAAGCTGGAGAACCTCGAGACCGCCACCGGCCGCCAGCTCGTCGTCGCGACCGTGCCCAGCCTGCAGGGCTATCCGATCGAGGACTACGGCTATCGGCTGGGCCGGACCTGGGGCATCGGCCAGAAGGACAAGGACGACGGCGTCATCCTGCTGGTCGCGCCCAACGAGCGGAAGGTGCGGATCGAGGTCGGCTATGGCCTGGAGCCCGTCCTGACCGACGCCCTCTCCAGCGTCATCATTCAAAGCGTGATCCTGCCCAAGTTCCGCGACGGCGATCTGCCGGGCGGGATCGTGGCGGGGACGGACGCCCTGGTCGAGCAGCTCGGCCTGCCCGCCGACCAGGCCAAGGCCCGCGTCGCCGAGGCCAGCCAGCCCGAACGCCACAAGGCCCAGGCCTCGCCGATCGCGGCGATCTTCGTAATCCTGTTCCTGATCGTCGTGTTCTCCAGCCTGTTCCGGGGCGGACGGCGCGGCGGCCTGGGCTCGGCCCTGCCGTGGATCATCCTGAGCGCCCTCGGCGACAGCCGTCGCGGAGGCGGTTGGGGCGGCGGCGGAGGCGGTGGCGGGTTCTCCGGCGGCGGCGGATCGTTCGGCGGCGGCGGCAGTTCGGGGAGCTGGTGAGATGCCTACTCAGATGACTCCAGACGACCTCGATCGCATCGCCCAGGCCGTGGCGGACGCGGAGAAGACCACCGCCGGCGAGATCTTCTGCGTCCTGGCGCCGGAGGTGTCGGACTATCGCGAGACGCCGCTGGTCTGGGCGGCCGCGACGGCGCTGGTGCTGCCGGCAGCGGCGCTGTTCGCCGGCTTCTGCGCCCTCGGCGTGTGGCAGCTCGAGCGCCGCGCCTGGAAGCTGGATCTGATCGCCCGGGTCGACCGGCGGGTCGCCGCCCCGGCGGTGGCCGCGCCCGGCCCGGCGCAGTGGCCCGCCGTC
>CAKZJK010000243.1 GCA_936942565.1 uncultured Caulobacter sp.
TAGAAGAGGCGGGCCGGCAACGTGCCAGACGGTGAAGCCGCGCTTGGCCGCGTGCTGGGGCACCCACCACAGGGCGGCGGCCACCAGGATCCACGGGATGATGTTGATCAGGCCGTTGACGGTGTTGGAGACCCCGAACGCCTTCACGATCGTGGGCAGCCAGTAGCTGAGGCCGTAGGCGCCCAACGGCATGCCGATATAGAGGCCCGCCAGCAGCAGCACGCGCGGGTCCAGCATGGCCTTCCAGGCGCCGGCGTGGCTGGTGTCCTGGCCGACGTCCTCGTCGGCGAGGGTCCTGGCCAGCCAGGCCTTCTGCTCGGGCGCCAGCCAGGGGGCCTTTTCCGGGCCGTTGGGCAGCTTCCAGAGCACGTAGGGCGTCATAAGCAAGGCGGGGGCCCCGGTGGCCAGGAACACCCATTGCCAGCCCGCCAGGCCCATCAGGCCGTGCAGGTCGAGCAGGGCGCCGCCGATCATCGCCCCGACGGCGTTGGCGAGCGCGGAGGCGATCATGAACAGCCCCACCATGCGGGCGCGGTGGGCGTGCGGGAACCACAGGGTCAGGACGTACAGCACGCCCGGGAAGAACCCGGCCTCGGTCACCCCCAGCAGGAAGCGCAGGATGTAGAACATCGTCGCGTTCTGGGTGAAGCCGAGGGCCAGGGTGACCAGGCCCCAGGTGAACATGATCCGCGCGAACCAGACGCGCGCGCCGACCTTGGCCAGGATCAGGTTCGAGGGCGCCTCGAACAGGAAGTAGCCGATGAAGAACAGGCTGGCGCCGAGGCCATAGGCGGCCTCGCTGAGGCCCAGGGCCTGGACCATCTCCAGCTTGGCGTAGGAGACGTTCTGCCGGTCGATGTACGCGATCAGGTACATGATGCAGAACAGCGGCATCAGCCGCGCGGTCACCCGGCGGACGGTCGAGACTTCCAGGCTCATGCGATGGTCACCGGGATCAGGAGGAGAGCGGGCCGCGAGGCCGCCGCTCTCGCGTTGCGTCGCGTCGTCATGCCGTTCCCGCCTGATCGTGTCGTTGGGCGAGCGCCGACGGTCGGGATAACGCTGACATGGGCTAGCGCTATCCCAAAGGCCGAGGGCGATCTATCCGACTTTGGTCGGATACGGCGCGGGCTCACTGGGCGCCCGCTTTCTCGTCATAGAAGCTCCGGAGCACGAAGAAGGCCGGCTTGCGACGGCCGGTCGGGGAGATCAGGCCCTTGCGGTTCCAGCCCTGTTGGTAGACCGGCTGCTGGCGGCGGGGGCTGCGGAAGTCCTTCAGGATCCAAGGCGACATGCCGCGCAGGGTCGGGACCTTCCGGGCCATGGCCAGGGTCTTCTCGTAGTAGCGCTTCTGGAAGTCCTCGGAGAACTTGCGTGTCAGCACCGGGTCGCTGAAATCGGCGAGGGCGTCGGCGCCGAACTCGGAGAACAGCAGCGGCTTGTCCGTCGCCTTCCAGGCCATGTCGGGCAAGGCGTCCAGAGCGTCGTCGCTGTACCAGCCGTTGTAGGTGTTGGCCGACAGCACATCGAGCTTGTCGGCCAAGGGATCGTTCAGGCCCATCAGCGGGCGGCCAGCGACCGTCTTGCGGTCGGTCAGCAGGGCCGCCGTGACAAGGCGGCTGTCGTCGAGGGCGCGGACGTCGTCGACCAGTTGGTAGAGGAAGCTGTCGCGGGCGTCGGTGATCGGCGTCTCGTTGGCCACGCTCCACAGGATGATCGAGGCGCGGTTGCGGTCGCGGCGGATATTCTCGGCGAGCATGTCGCGCGCCAGCGACAGGGTGCGGGGGTTGCCGAAGTCGACCAGCCAGTAGACCGGGATCTCGCTCCAGACCAGCAGGCCCATCTCGTCGGCCAGGCGCGTGGTGATCTCGCTATGCGGATAGTGCGCCAGGCGCACGAAGTTGCCGTGCAGGCCGTCCTTCACCTCGCCGAGCAGGGCGCGGGCCCCGGCCTCGGTGATGGTGCGCGCCGGGTTGTCGCCAAGCTCCTCCTCGTGGATCGAGATACCGCGCAGGAAGATCGGTTTGCCGTTCAGCAGGATTTCCGAGCCCTTGGTCTCGATGGTGCGGAAGCCGACGCGGTCGGTCATCCGATCCTCGCCGGTCTGGACGACGACATCGTAGAGTTTCGGGTTTTCCGGCGACCAGCGGGCGAGGCGCTTGGGCGCGGGCGCCGAGACGTTCAGCACGCCTTTCGCGTCGGTCTTGCCGGCGATGTCGAGGCCCAGCTCGGCGACACGGACATGCACCTCTTGGTTCGCGGCTC
>CAKZJK010000244.1 GCA_936942565.1 uncultured Caulobacter sp.
GGCCACCAGGGTTCGCTCGGCGGCCTCCTGATCCAGCTGGCTCTGACGCCAGCTGCGACGCTTCTCCGAATAGAACTGATTGCGCAGGATCATGAAGGTCCAAGCCTTCATGTTCGTGCCCAATTGGAAGCTGGCGCGGGCGTCCCACGCCTTCATCATGGCGTCCTGCGCCAAGTCGTCGGCGGCGGTCGGGTCGCCCGTCAGCGTGCGAGCGAAGGCGCGCAGATGGGGGATGAGCGTGACCAGCTCGCGCTTGAACAGAGCGTCACGCGCGGGATCGGGAGCCGAACGGCCCACTTTTTCCTCGGCCATGGTTATTGGCCCCCCGCCGGCGGTTCCGCCTTGCGCAGAATATCGAGGAATTCGTCAGGAACAGGTTCGTTGACGACCTCGTCGAACATCTGGCGCAGCTTCACGCCGATGGCCTGTTGGCGCAGACGCGCCTCGTCAAGCGCCGCGGCGCTCTTGCCTTTGTCTTCCATGGGTACGTGTTCGATCATGTCCTCGACACCGAAGTGCATCGGCGTCCGCCCCCTGTTGCCGAATATCTTTCCGCCGAGTGACAACGCGCTTTTCCGTACCGGGTTCCACAAGCTTGGGCGTAGGATGTCAAAAATAGTCGAGGGACGGAACCGCTCAGTTGAGGGGACGTTATGAAGCCTCGACGGAACGGCGCAGCTTGATTGCGCGTTCTATGATTTTGGACACCGCATCGGGAGGGGTCATGAGTCTTCTTGCTAGGCTGGCGCCGCATCTACCTTACATCCGCCGTTACGCTCGCGCCCTGACCGGCGACCAGAACACAGGGGACCATTACGTCCGCGTGGCTCTGGAGGCGCTGGCGGCCGGAGAGCGTTCGCTGGACGCCGACCTTTCGCCGCGGGTGGCGCTTTACCGCGTCTTCCACGCCATCTGGCTCAGCTCCGGCGCCCAGCTCGAGGCGCGCCGTGACGACAGCATCAGCGCGGCAGACGACGCCTCGCAACGCCTGATGCGCATCGCGCCCCGTTCCCGTCAGGCCTTCCTGCTGACGGCCCTTGAAGGCTTCACCCCGACCGAAGCCGCGCAAATTCTCGACTGCGACTTCGGCGAGATCGAACGCCTCATCGCTGACGCCCAGGCTGAGATCGACGCCGAACTGGCGACCGAGGTGCTGATCATCGAGGACGAACCGGTGATCGCCGCCGACATCGAGGCCCTCGTTCGCGAATTGGGTCACGACGTCACCGATATCGCCGCCACGCGTGGTGAAGCCTTGGAAGCGGTCGCTCGCCGCACGCCCGGCCTCGTGCTCGCCGACATTCAGCTGGCGGACGGCTCCTCGGGCATCGACGCGGTGAAGGACATCCTGGGCCGTCTGGACGTTCCGGTCATCTTCATCACCGCCTTCCCGGAGCGCCTGCTGACGGGGGAGCGCCCCGAGCCCACGTTCCTGATCACCAAGCCATTCCAACCGGAGACGGTGAAGGCGGCGATCGGGCAGGCCCTCTTCTTCCACCCCCGGCGCACGCGCAAGGCCGCCTAACGCTCGCGGTTCGAATGATGAAAACGGCCTCCCGAGCGGGAGGCCGTTTTTATTTGGCAGCGCGAAGCCCGCGACGCCTTAGGGCGTCTGGCGCGCTGGCTGTTGCTGCGTGGTCCCCGAGCGCGCTTCGGCCGGCGTATTCGCGCCGGTGTTGTCGTCCACGGCCGCCAGGTCGCCAGCTCGGAAACTCCAGGCTCCGAACAGAGCCAAGGCGGCGAGAACCGTCGAGACGATTAGGATCCAGAAGATATGGCGCCCAAATCGTCCCTGACGCGCGCGCGTGGCGTTGACCCGAGGCGCGGACGGGGCGTGATCGGTGGTGTTATGGATGTCGGTGGGCATGGTGTCCTACCTCCTGAAAAGTCCTAGGGAGCCCAGGACGTGGTGACATCGGCGCGCGCCAAACTGGCGGCGCGATCGTTGAAGCCGATGACCGTGGCGGTGGAGATCGCGGTCACCGCGATGACGACCAGGGCCAGTAAGCGATCGCGCCCACGGCGCTGACGCTCGGTGAGCGCCTGGACAAAAACCGTTCCGCCATGTTCGGCTTGGTAGGACCGGATCACGACGCAGCTCCCCTCGTACGACGGCTTTCGCGCCGCCTGGGAAATCAACGTCCCGTCAACTCCGCCGTTCCCTCTCGAACTCGCCCGCGACGTTCGCGAAAAAAATCGCGCCTAGCGGGAACTCTTCCAGGAGAGCGCCGTTTTTATCTTCGCGAAGGCGGCGACGCCCCCCCGACTTGAGGCTGGTGAAAGCCAGCCTGCCGCCTTCGCACCCCCCTTTGTTGATGCGAACTCAGGCGGACCGGTTATCCGGCCCGCCCTTCTTCGTGTCTTAGCGGGGCTTAGGCGTGAGATCGAAAATGATGTCCGCGCGCCTGCGCAGAGGCGCCGCCACGCCCGCCGCAGTTGTCGCGCCGGCGTCTCCAATGGCCGCCAAATCGAAATCGGCCTTGCCGAAGCCATGCGCCGCCAGCGCGCTGGACACGGCGTCCGCGCGACGCTTGGAGAGGGCCAGATTGGCGGGCGACGCCCCGACCGCGTCGGCCAGGCCGATAACCCTCACGGCCCGAACCTGACACCCACGCGCTTGCGCTCGCGCGTTCGCCAACACCATCTTCGCCTCGGGCGTCAGGGCGGCGCTATCCTGGTCGAAATAGATCGACGAGGTGAAGCCCGCGCAGCCGGGACCCGCCGCCGCGACGGGTTTCTTCAAGGTCCTCCACGGCCCGCCGGTCTCGGCGCAGGCCGTCAGCGCCAGAACAGCGCCGATCAGGATCGTGGCTCTAGTTCTCTTCATGGCTTCCCTCCTCCAGTTGCGCGAATACGAAAAAGGCGACCGGCGCGGCCGATCGCCTTTCGAAATGACCGCGACGCCCCCCCTAGTAGCGAGGAGCGCCGTCTTCCCAATAGTAACGACCGCTGCGGGAGTCGTAGTAGTAGTAGCGACCCGCGCGCTCGTCATAGTACTGGCGGCGATTGACCGAGTTCGCGCCACAGCCGCCATCCTCGCGACAACCCTTGACCGCGCCCACAGTGCCGCCCAGCGCCGCGCCAACGGCCGCCCCGGTGCTGGCGCTGCCGCCGCCGACATTGTTACCGATCACGGCGCCGGCGAGCGCGCCGAGAGCCGCGCCGCCGGCGGCGTTGCGTTCCACATTGCCGGTCGAGGTGCACGCCGCGGCGAGCACACCCACGCCCATCAGGGCGATCATGGTCATCTTCATCTTGGCTCTCCGTTCCGAGCTTGTCCCCTGCCGAGCAAACGGCCACCGTCCGGGAGGGTTCCGCGCGAAGCGGAACCATGGCTGGCTTAGGACCGTTGCGTCGGCGAGTTACTGAAGACAGGGGGCGCCCGTGCGGCGGATCGATATCGTCGTCAACACCGCCTCGGGGTCGGTCGGCCCCGATGCGCCCGCCATCGCCGAGCGCCTGCTCGCTGAATACGGCGTCGCCGGGCGAGTGCACGCGCCAACCACGGGTGAGCTAGAGTTACGCCTTCGAGAAGTCATCGACGCCGCGCCGGACGCCGTTCTGGTTCTGGCGGGCGATGGCACGGCGCGGGCCGCGGCGGAACTGGCCGGTCCTCAAGGTCCGATGATCGCTCCCCTGCCCGGCGGCACGATGAACATGTTGCCTCACGCCATCTACGGTGAACGACCTTGGCAGGAGGTCATGAGCGACTGCCTCCAGGCCGGTGAGGCGCGGATGATCTCTGGGGGCGAGGTAGGCGGCCGCCTGTTCTTCGTCGCCGCCATCCTCGGCAGCCCCGCCCTGTGGGCGACGGCGCGCGAGGCCGCCCGGGACGGTCGCTTCGATCTGGCGATCGCGAGGGCCCAGCGGGCGTTTAGGCGCGCCTTCTCGGGACGACTGCGCTTTGTCTTGGACGGACGTCCCAAACAGCGGGCCGAGGCGCTGACCCTGATGTGTCCGCTGGTCTCGACGGCGCTGGACGCCGAGGAGCGCGCCCTGGAAGCGGCCGCGCTGGACCCATCGAGCGCGCTGGATGTCTTCCGTCTCGGCTTTAACGCCGCGCGCGGCCAGTGGCGCGACGACCCATCCGTGTCCGTCGGGCGATGCCGAACGGGTAGCGTCTGGGCGGGCGGACGCATTCCGGCGATCCTGGACGGCGAACCCGCCCGCTTCGACCCGAACGTGTCGATCCGTTTCAGACCCAAAGCCTTCCGCGCCCTGGTCCCCCCCGCATGAAGCTCGTCCAGATTTCGGACATCCATTTCGGTGGCGAGAACCGCGACGCGGTGGAAGCCGCCGCGCATCGCATCGAGGACGAGGCCCCGGACCTTGTCGTGGTGGCGGGAGACCTGACGCTGGACGGCAAGACGCCGGAATTCGACGCGGCCGCCGCGTGGCTCTCCCGGCTTTCCCACCCGGTACTTGTCGTTCCTGGCAACCACGACACGCCTTTTGTTGGGCCTGGCGAGCTTTGGACTCGGTTCACCCAGCCATGGCGACGGTTCAGGGATCGGTTTGGCCCGGAGGACGGCGCCGGATGGCGGAGACCTGGGATCACGATCGCCTCGCTCAACACCGCTCGCGCCGCGCAGCTACGTTGGAACTGGTCGAAGGGCGCGGTGTCGCGGCGCCAGATTCGCCGGGTAATCAAGGACCTGGAAGCCGCTCCCGCGTCGGACCTCAAGGTGGTGGTTTGCCATCATCCGCTGATGGAGGTGCTAGGCGGGCCGATGACGGCCAAGGTCCGCGGCGGCGTCGACGCCGCCAACCGCTTCGTCCAGGCTGGCGCCGACGTCGTGCTGTCGGGACACATCCACCTGCCGTTCGTCACCGCGATCCCCTTCGGCGACGGCAAGACCCAGATCGTAGGATCCGGCACCCTGTCCTTGCGCGAGCGCGGCGCCGCGCCAGGCTTCAACCTGATCGAGGCGGATCCCGGCTGCGTCCGCGTCAAGGCGCTCGCCTATGAGCGAGGCGGCTTCGACGTCTGGCGAAGCTGGGCATTCGACCGGCGCTGAAACGAAAACGGCGCGACCGAGGCCGCGCCGTCTGGATCGCTATCGCGTCTCGACTATGGAGCGCGTCGTCCCCGGAACAGGTGGCTGACCAGCGACACCAGGAACAGGATCAGGAAGACATAGAACAGGATCTTGGCGATCCCCATGGCCGCGCCCGCGATGCTGGTGAAACCCAGCAGGGCGGCGATCAGGGCGATCACCAGGAAGGTCAGGGCCCAATTCAGCATTGGCCTCTCCGGATTGGCCCGGCGGATCGCCGGGGCGAGTTGTCATGATCGAGACCTTACGGCCTCGCTTGTCGACAACGCGCCCGGCCCACCGGGCGTTCCGGCGGTTTGGCCTATTCCGGAGCCGGATAAGCCCAGCCTTGGGCGCCGGCCTTCGCGGCGGCGTATTGGCTGTCGGCCAGGGTCCAGTTGGCGAGGTTGTCGAAGAAGGCTTCCAGGAAGGCCTTCCGCAGATTCTGGTAGTCCAGATAGTAGGCGTGCTCCCAAACGTCGGCGACGAGCAGGGCGGTGAGGCCCTGAGTCACGGGGCTCTCGGCGTCGTGGGTCGAGATGATCTTCAGCGCGCCCGAGGCGTCCGAGACGAGCCACACCCAGCCCGAGCCGAAATGGCCAATGCCCTCGGCGACGAACTTTTCCTTCAGCTCGGCGAGACCGCCGAAGGTGCTGTCGATCGCCGCGGCGAGCTCGGCGCCCGGCGCGGTCTTGGTCGGGCTCATGCTGTCCCAGAAGAAGGCGTGGTTCCAGGCCTGAGCCGCGTTGTTGAACACCTTGCCAGGACCGGCCGACTTGATGACCGCTTCCAGCGAGCCCTTGTCGTCGCCGTTCAACAGGCCGTTCAGGGCGGTGACATAGGCGGCGTGGTGCTTGTCGTGATGGAAGTGGAGCGTGTTGGCCGAGATGGTCGGTTCCAGCGCGTCATAGGCGTAGGGCAGGTCCGGCAGCTTGTACATGTTCACTCCATGGGAAGGCGTTCCCATGAAGGGAGGAGCGGGAACGCGACGTGGCATCTAGAGGCGCCGGCGCGAAAGTGTAAGTCGCCAGCCGCATGATCACGGTCAAATTTTAGAGATAAATTCCCTTTGAAACTTAGGGTTTCCGGGAAAAGCGCGCGGACATCGCCGCCGCCGGGGATATCCGGTGACGGCGACACGCATCGCCCGCCGCGCTTAGCGCTGCGGCGGCTTCGGATCGAGGAAGGCCTTCGCCAGTGAAGCCGTGAGGGTCGGGTTCTTCAGCGCGATGATCCCCGCCGCGAGGCCTATGCCCAGCGACATCAGAGGGCGCTCTCGAACGATGTCGACCACCTTGCCGGTGAGGTCGAAACCGCCCTGAGGGATCTCCTGATTGCTCATGCGGCGGCTCTCGGCCTTGCGAGCGGCGATCATGCCCGCGATCGCGACGATCAGGGCCGCCACGGCGGCGACGATCGCCGAGGCGCCGGCCGCGCCGACCAGCGGCAAGAGAATCGCATACACCGCGAAGGCGGCGGATACGACGCTGACCGCGGCGGCCGCGGCGATCGCCGCGGCCGCCAGGGTCATGAGGGTTTTCTCGAACATCAACGGTTGTTGCTGCGGCCGCCAGCGATCAGCAGGCCGATCAGGACGCCAACGCCCACGCCAGCCAGGGTGGCGGCGATCGGACGCTCACGGACGCGCTCGGACACATAGCGCTGAGCCTCCTCGATCTGTTGGCCAGCGGTGTCGGTGTAAGCGCGGCTCTGGGCGCGCAGCGTCTCGAAGCCTTCGGCGACCGACTTCTCGACCCGCTTTGCGGCCTCGGTCAGGGAAGCGCGCGCGGCGTGCGCGGCTTCGGTAAAGCTGCGCTCGGCGTGCTCGACGGCTTCCAGGGTGGCGCCCTTGGCCTTGTCGGCTTCCTTGGCGGCGGGATTCAGCGAATTGGCGGGCATGATGATCTCCTGTTCGCGACGCGACCGACCGGGACACGGGAAGCTGCGTCCCGACAACGCCGCATCGCCGCTGCGGTTCCACGATACTCAAGGACCCTAAGCTTCACCACTCGGAATCCGCCAGGATCGGCCCTGATTCAAAGGCGCTCGCGCCGAACGCGAACCAAGTTTAAGGTCGAATCATGGACGACGCCCCAATCGTCAGCGACGACCGCCAGGAAACCGCCCGCCTCAAGGCTTTGCGCGCGCTTGGAATTCTGGACGGTGAAGTGAACGAGCCGCGACTGCTAAGGGTCGCGCGACTGGCGGCTAGGTTGTTTGACGCGCCCAAGGCGGCGATCGCCCTAGTCGACGAGGCCCGGATCTGGCGGAAGGCGTTCATCGGCTATCCGGGACCGGACGCGCCGCGCGCTGGCGATCTCGCCGATCGGGTCGTCGTCGCTGGACGGGTCGTCGACCTCGCCGCGCCGATCCGTGACAGCCAGGGGCACATTCTTGGCGCCGTGATGGTCGAGGGGCCGGGCGGGAGCGGGCCCGCGCAGCCCGAGGATCTCCAGGCCCTTGAGGACCTGGCCGACCTCGCCGCCGAAATTCTGACCGCCAAGCCGGAATCCGATCGCACGCTCGAGGGCGAGCGCCTCAACCTCGCCATTACGGCCGCGGCGCTGGGCGAGTTCGAATGGGACATCAAGCGAGATGTGTTCAAGATCAGTCCTCGCCTGGCGAAAGTCGCCGGTCTCTCGCCGGGCGTGATCCCGTCCGAGAATGGCGCTGCGCTGTTTCCCTACATTCACCCCGATGACCGTGAAGTCGCGCGGGAAACGATCAACAAGCAGCTCGCGGAGACGGGCCGCTACAGCCTCGAATATCGACGCCTGCCCGACGCGAACGGTAACGCCATCTGGTATCACGGGTCCGGCGTCATGCTGTTCGGCCCCGACCACGAGCCGGCCTATCTGATCGGCGTCGTTCAGGACATCAGCGAGCGCAAGGCCGAGGAAGAGCAGCGCGAGAACCTCGTCGCCGAGCTGGACCATCGGATCAAGAACCTGTTGGCGGTCGTGCAGTCGGTCGCCGCCCAATCGGCCCGCAAGTCCGCCTCGCTCGACGTCTTCCTGAAAACCTTCGCCGCGCGCCTGAAGTCGATGAGCTCGGCGCATGATCTGCTGACCGCCGCCCGCTGGCGTGGCGCGACCCTGGCGCGGATCGCCGCCGCCGAACTCGGAGGGCTCGCCCCGACCCAGACGCGTTGGGACGGCCCCGAGCTGTTCCTGACGCCCAGGGCCGCCTCCGCCCTGTCGCTGGCGCTGCACGAACTGGCGGTCAACGCCGTCCGCTACGGGTCGCTGTCGACCGAGAACGGCAAGGTCGAGGTGGTTTGGCGACGCACGCCGGAAGGCGGCTTCGCCCTCGAATGGCTCGAGACCGGCGGCCCGTCCGCGGTGGCGCCCGTGACCAAGGGCTTTGGCGCCACCTTGATCGAGGACGTCGCGGGCCGGGAGCTCGGCGGCTCCGCCAAGATCAACTATCGCCCCAGCGGCGTGACGGCGATGATCGTCGGCTCCGCCGAAGCGCTGGCCGACGCGCCGCCGATCGAGCCTGTCAGCGCCGAGCCAGAGCGCATCGTCGAGACCGTGGTGGCCGCCGACGAGACCGTGAGACCTGGCGCCATCGCGGGGTTAAAGGTCCTGATCGTCGAGGACTCCCTGCTGCTGGCGCTGGAGCTGGAGGCGGGCCTGGAAGACGCCGGCGTCGAGGTCGTGGGCTGCGCCGCCGAACTGGGCGAGGCCTTGGCGATGGTCGAAATGGACTTCGACGTCGCGGTGCTGGACGCCGACCTCAACGGTCAGTCGGTCGCCCCCGTGGCAGAAATCCTGCGCGGCATGGGTCGCCCGTTTGTCTTCGCCACCGGCTATGCCGACAAGGCCGCGCCGATGGGCTTCGACGCCCCGATCGTCCGCAAGCCCTACAACGTGCACCAGATCGCCCGAGCCGTGGCGGGGGTGACGGGAAGGGCATAACGCGCTTGCCGATCCGCCCCGCCGCCCCACGAGACCTCGACGACTGGACCGCGCTCCGCGCCGAACTTTGGCCGGAGGACGCGATCGCGGACCACCGCGCGGAAATCGCCGAAGCCCTCGCCTCCGAGAACGATCTGATCGCTTTCGTCGCCGAGGACTCGGAAGGCCATATCGTTGGATTTGTCGAGGCCTCGCTTCGCCACGACTACGTCAATGGCTGCGAGACATCTCCGGTGGCGTTCGTCGAAGGCCTCTACGTGCGCCCCGAGTTCCGAAAGGCTGGCTTGGGGCTCGCGCTTTGCGACGCCGTCGCGGACTGGGGACGTCGGCGCGGCTGCGCCGAACTGGCCTCCGACGCCTTGGCGGACAATCTGGAAAGCCACGCCTTCCACCAGGCCGTCGGCTTCGAGGAGACCGAGCGGGTCGTGTATTTCCGTAAGGCGCTCTGACGCCTAGACCACGCCTCGCGTCCGCAAATCCGCCAGCAACTCCGCGCTGACACCCGCCAGCGCCGTGAGGACCGCCTCGGTATGCTCGCCGAGGGTCGGTCCTGGCCACCGCACGCCCCCGGGGGTGTCGGTCAGGCGCGGGAACACGTTCTGCATCTTCACTTCGCCAAAGACCGGGTGGGGAACCGTGACGATGGATTCGCGCGCCTGGAACTGCGGGTCCTTCAGCATGTCGGGCGCGCGATAGATCCGTCCCGTCGCCAAGCCCCCGGCCTCCAACCTTGGCAGCAGATCCTCGATCTCCTGGTCGGCGGTCCAGGCGGCGATCCGCGCGTCGAGCTCGGCCTGGTGCGCGCCCCTCGCGGCATGGTCGCGATAGCGCGGATCGTCGGCGAGATCGGGGCGGCCCATCAGGTCGCAGAGGCGCTTGAACAGCGTATCCTGATTGGCGCCGATCAACACCAGCTCGCCCGACTTGGTCGGATAGACGTTCGAGGGCGCGATGCCCGGAAGCACGGCGCCCGAACGCTCGCGGATGTAGCCGGTCAGGTCATACTCGGTGATCAGGTTCTCCATCACGGTCAGCACGCTTTCGTAGATCGCGGCGTCGACGACCTGGCCCTTTCCCGTGCGTTGGCGAGCGTGCAAGGCCATCATCACGCCCAGCGCGGCGTTGAGGCCCGAAAGGCTGTCGCCAATGGAGACGCCGGCCCGAGCCGGTGGCCGGTCGGGCTCGCCGGTGATGTGGCGCAGGCCGCCCATGGCCTCGCCGACCAGCGCGTAACCGGCGCGCTTCGAATAGGGGCCGGTCTGGCCGAAGCCCGACACGCGCGCCATCACCAGGCCGGGATTGGTCTTGGCGAGGGCCTCGTAGCCCAGGCCCCATTTCTCCAGGGTGCCGGGTCGAAAGTTCTCGACCACCACGTCGGCCTTGGCGATCAGGGCGCGCGCGATGTCCCGGCCCTCGTCGGTGCGCAGATCTAGCGTCACCGATTGCTTGTTGCGGCCGATGACCGGCCACCAGGGCGACAGCCCCTTGGGCTTGGACCGTCCCCATTGGCGCATGGGATCGCCAGCCTTCGGGTCCTCGAGCTTGATCACTTCCGCGCCGAAGTCGCCCAACACCTGACCGCAGAAGGGCCCGGCGATCAGCGACCCCATCTCGATCACCCGCAATCCGGAAAGCGCACCTTCGGCCATCGGCATGTTCCCCAGCTCAACGGGAACCGATCACGGCCCCGTGATGTTCTTTGTGGCACGACGGCGAACCGCGGCGCCGAAGTTTGATCCCTCTCTAACAAAAAAGAACCCAGGGAAAGACAGAGCCATGACCCGTCATCTGATGATTGTCGGCGCCGCCGTTGCGGCGCTGAGCCTCGCCGCTTGCGGCCAGAAGACCGACGAAACCAAGGGCGCCGCGACGCCGGCCGAGCAGGCCGCGACCCCGGACGCCAACCCCGCCGCCACGGTCCCGACCCCTTCGGACGAGACCAAGGCCGACGTCTTCGCCGCCAGCGACATGTTCGAGATCGAAGCCGCCAAGATCGCGGCCAAGCGCTCGACCAATCCGTCGGTGAAGACGTTCGCGGCCAATATGCAAAAGGCGCACATGAAGACCACCGAGGAGCTGAAGGCCGCCATCGCCGCCTCGGGCGCTTCGCTCACGACGCCGACCATGCTGCCGCAAGACCTTCAGGAAGACTTGGACGACCTGAACAAGGCCGACGCCAAGGACTTCGACAAGAAGTACGCCGACAGCCAGGTCGACGCCCACCAGGCGGCCCTGAACCTGCTGCAGCGCTACGCGCAGGACGGCGACACCGCCGCCCTGAAGTCGTTCGCCGCCGCGACGGCGCCGAAGGTCCAGGAGCACCTGAACATGGCCGAAGGCCTGAAGAAGGGCTTCGACACCGGCGAGGACGTCGCCGAGGACAACGCCAAGCACTAAGCTGGCGACGTCTGGAAGACATGGCCCGCCGCCCCTTGGGACGGCGGGCCTCTTCGCATCAGTTGCCGACCGCGACCGTGTTGTCATCGCCGTTGCGGTCGATGACCATGTTGTACGGATCGATCCCGGCGAACCTCGGCTTCTTTGACACCGTGAAGGTGAAGGTCTGCGCGCCCGAGCGGATCTGACGACGGCCGTAGACCAAAACATCCTTGGCGTCGAAGCCCTTGTCACCGGGCTTGGCGGTGAAAACGCCGATATCCATGGTTTCGTTCAAGGGCGCCGCGGTCTCCCTGCCCTTGCCGTCGGCGTATTTCTTCTGTGCGTCCACGGTGACCGTCACGTCGAACTTGCCATCCGGCCGCGCCTTCACCACCGCGCTCTTGGTCTTCAGATCATAGAGCGTGATCTTCTCGAACAGGTCGGTGATCAGCGCCTGCTTGTCCACCGGAGCCTCGGCGCGGAGATAGGTGAGGAAGTCCGTGGTGATCGGGTAGGGCGCGCCCTTGAAGGCGTACTGGGCAATCAGCTTGCGCAGCGCGCGATTGACGACCTCCTCGCCAACCTCGTTCTGCAGGCGGTACATGACCAGCGAGCCCTTTCGGTAATAGACGTAGGGCTGGGTCTCGACCTTGGCCAAGGGCTGCTCGTCGATCACGTCGCCGCCGCGGGCGCGCAGATAGCTGTCGAGTTCGAACTTCAGGAACTTGCGGATCTGATCCTCGCCGTAGGTGTGCTTCATGACCATCAGCGCCGAGTACTGGGCGAAGGTCTCGCTGAGCATCGCCCCGCCCTGCTGGTCCGCCCCGATCACCTGGTGAGCCCACCATTGGTGGCCGATCTCGTGGGCCCCGACATAGGTGACCATGTCGATCTTGGACGGATCGCGGTAGTCGGAGATGAAGAACATTCCCTCTGACCACGGAATGGTGTTGGCGAAGGACTGAGCGAACTTGGCGTAGTCCGGGAACTCCTGGAACCGCAACTGGCGGAACTGATACGGGCTGAAATTGGCCTGGAAGTAGTCCAGGGATCGCTTCATCCCCGTCTTCATCCGCTCGATGTTCCAAGGGTGCTGGGCGTCGTAATAGACCGCCAACTCCACGCCCTTGTAGATCTCGCGAGAGACCTGGTAGCGCGCCGACTGGATCGACACGAACGGCATGATTGGCGCCTCGGTGACGAAGCGCGCGACGCGGCGACCGTTCTTGACCGTGTCAGACACCTTGTAGCCCGGCGCGATCGGGGTCTGGTCCGCTTCCGTCGAGACCGTGATGTCCGAGCTGATGAAGTCGGCGTCCTTGCGGAGGTCGTTGAACTGACGAGACGGGATATCGCCAAGCTTGGCCATTCGCTGTTCCGCCGGCAGGCCATACTTACGACGCTTGGCGCGATCCTCCAGCAGACCCATGCGGGACATGCCAAGGATCGGCGCGATCTCCATGTTGTTCACGAACGTGCCATTGTCGACGACGCGGCTCTCCTGATCGCTGTTGGGGAAGCCGCGCTGGGCGCGCAGGGTGATGAAGCTCATCTTGCGACGCTCGCCCGGCCGCATCGGCGTATCGAAGGCGAAGATGCGGTAGTTGAAGGCCTCGAAGGTCTTCTTGGGCCTCGCCCCCTCGATCGACAGGCCCTTGACCTGGAGATCGCGATCGAAACGCACATGGATCTCCTTCAGCGGCGCTCCGGTCTTGTTCTCGATGACGTAGGAGCCCTTGGTCTCGATACTGGGCGCGCGCGGACGCAGATCGACGTCCAGCGTCATGGCCACGATCTTGGGCTGAGGCGTGTTCTCGAACGGCAGAAGGGTCTTTTCGTAATCAGCCTGCCATTGCTCGCTGTCGATCTTGGTCCGGTAGGCGTTCCAGACATTCGTGTTCAGATAGATGTAGCCCCCGGCGCCCACGAAGACGGCGAGCGACAGGGCCATCAGGACCCCCGCTCCGCCGTTCAGACGCGCGGGCAGACGGCGGAGGCGCGGCAGAAGCCGGCTTTCGGTCCCGCGGCGCCACAGGGCGTGGGCCAGCACCAGAAGGATGAGAGCGAAGGCGCTCCAGTAGACCCGCAGCCACCAGGCCCCGATCCAGAATTTACCCTGACCGTTCATGTCAGAGAACGGCGTCGCGGTGACCGCGCCGTAGTTGTAGAGCTTGTGCTCGAAACCGAGGTTCACGAAGGTGATCGTGGTGATCAGGTAGATCACCATCAGGCCCCAGCCGATGAACTTGTGCGGGCTGATCGCCTGCAGAAAGACGGCCAACACGGCCAGCAGAATCCAGTCCACGGATTGCGGCAGCAGATACCAGAGCAGGTATTTCTGAAGCTCGAAGTTGAAGTAGCCGTGCAGCGCCTGGCTGAGCACGGCCGCGAGGACGCTGATCAGCAAGGTCGAGATCAGCACCAGGCTGATGGCCAGCGTCTTGGGCGCGACGAACGCCCAGTCGGGCACGGGCGTGGCGTCGATGATCTCGTGGGTTTTGCGCTCCCGCTCGCGCCAAACCAGCTCGCCCGAATAATAGATGGCGATGATGATCGGGATCAGGCTGAAGGACCCCATCAACGGCTCCAGCAGAACCCGGGTGACGGGATAGATCACCCCGCCATAGGTCCCGGCCTCGGTCGCGAACCACAGGGAGCCCATCGCGTTGGCCAAGCCCAGGAAGAGCAACACGAAGTAGGCTGGGCTCTTGAACACCTGGCCCATGTCCAGCCGCGTGCGCACGACGAGTTGGGCCCAGGCGGCGCGCCGATCGAAGCGTGGCGTCGGCAAGGGGCCGCTCGGCGCCGGGGGCTTGGCGTCGTCGCTCTTGGCGTTTGTCGCCTTGACCTTCCGCCGGCCCGAGAGATCCGCCGACTGGAACCGGAAAAGGCCATAGGCCAGTGTCAGGAATCCCATCGCCAGAGCGACGGCGAAGACCCGGTTGAACAGCAGGGCGCCGGTCAGGGCGGGCACCAAGCTGTTGCGCTCGCTGGCTGTCCAGTAGCGCGTGGCCTGGCCGAAGGCGGACGCGCCCAACGGCTCCCAGTAAGCCGCGATCTTGGCGTATTCAGGTCGGCGCAGCGCGATGCCGGCGATGATCCAGAGCACGATGAAGGCAATGACGCCAACATACGTCCACATCATCGATCGCGTGACCGTGGCCAGGGCGAAGAACAGCGCCGAGGTCAGCAGGATCGAAGGCAGCGCCAGCACGAAGTAGGAGAAGAGATAGGCGTGAGCTTCGTTGGGACCGAGGCGCTCCGGGTCGATCCAAGGCATCAAGGACCCCAGCCAGATGGCTAGAGGCACGACCAGGAACGAGATCGCCGCCGCCAGGAAGGCGCCCGCGAAACGGCCGTAGAGATAGTCGAACTTGCGCACGCGCGTGGAGCGCAGGATCGGCCCGAAGCCCGTCTCGTCGTCGCGGACCACCACATTGGCCACGAAGGCCGTGGTCACGAACATGTAGAAGATCGACAGGATGATATGGGTCTGGGCGATCGCGAACGGCGCGTTCTTATGGATGTTGCCGCCGCCGCCGATGCGGATCTGGTCGATCGTCGCCGCCCCGAAGGTCAGCAGGAAGAAGATGGTCGCCACCACCCAGAAGACGGGCGACTTCAACTGGTAGCGGAGCTCGAAGCCCGCGATCTTGCGAAACATCGACCGCCCTCCGTCAGGCCGCGCGCCGGGTGGTCGAGAGGGTGGAGAAATAGACATCCTCCAGCCCGCCTTCGACCGGCGTGAAGCCAGCGCCGGGATTGTCGTCGGACTCGATATGGATGACGGTGCGGCCCGCCAGCAGACGGGTTGAGATAACCTTGTAGCGGGCCTTGGCGGCTTCGAGCTCGCTCTTGTCGATGATCTTCTTCCAGATCCGTCCCTTCAGCTTGGCGACCAGATCGGCGGGCGCGCCTTCGCTGACGATGCGGCCGTCGCAGATGATGGCCATGGCCGGACACAGGTCCGAGACGTCCTCGACGATGTGCGTCGAGAGGATGACCACCACGTTCTCGCCGATCTCGGCCAGCAGGTTCAGGAAGCGGTTGCGTTCCTCCGGATCGAGGCCCGCCGTGGGCTCATCGACGATGATCAGGCGTGGATCGCCGATCAGGGCCTGGGCGATGCCGAAGCGCTGGCGCATGCCGCCGGAGAACCCGGCGATGGCCTTCTTCCGCACGTTCCACAGATTGACCTGATTGAGCAGGTGTTCGACCGTTTCCTTGCGGTCCTTGGCGTTGGCGATCCCCTTCAGGACGGCCATGTGGTCAAGCATGTCGTAGGCCGAAACTCGCGGATAGACGCCGAAGTCCTGCGGCAGGTACCCGAGCGTGCGCCGCAACAGCTCCGGGGTCTTCAGAACGTCGATGTCGCCGAAGCGGATGTGTCCCGAGGTGGGCGCCTGCAAGGTGGCGATCGTGCGCATCAAGGTCGATTTGCCCGCGCCGTTCGGCCCCAGAAGGCCATACATCCCGCGCGGAATCGTCAGGTTGACCTCGTTCAAGGCTTTGACGCCGTTGCCATAGACGTGGGTCAAGTTCTCGATGATCAGCATGAATGTTCCGGTGCCCCCGTTTGCCGCCCAGATATCCCCACACCGTCATGACTCGGCGGCGTCGATAGGGGCAAGTGAAAGAACGTTTAGGCGCGCTTCAAGCCGAACGTTTGAAGACCGGCGAGCTCCAGGCGGGCGTCCGTTGGCGCGCGACGATGGGGTTTTTACGCGCGCGGTTTGGGTCTACAGGAAGCGCCATGACGCCTTACGCCTTTCCCCCGCACGCCATTCCGACGGTCCCGGTGGAGGGATCAGACGCCGTCTTCCCGGTTCGCCGAATTCTGTGCGTCGGCCGGAACTACGCCGCGCACCGGCGGGAGATGGGCGGCGACGAGCGCGATCCCCCCTTCTTCTTCGCCAAGCCCGCGGACGCCGTCGCGCCCTCGAGCCGCGAAATCCCCTATCCGCCCGCCACCAGCGACCTGCATCATGAGATCGAGCTCGTCGTGGCGCTGAAGGCCGGCGGCGCGAACCTGACGCCCGAACAGGCGCTCGACGGCGTCTTTGGCTACGCGGTGGGCGTGGACCTGACCCGGCGGGACCTGCAGGGCGCGGCCAAGGCCAAGGGTCAGCCGTGGGAAGCCGGCAAGGCGTTCGACGCCAGCGCGCCGATCAGCGCGATCCGGATGATGGACGCGCCCGTGTCGGAAGCGGCGATCACCTTGTCGGTCAACGGAACCGAGCGACAGCGGGGCCAGATCGGCGACATGATCTGGAACATCGGCGAGGTGATCGCCAAGGCCAGCGCGCTCTGGACCCTCGCCGCCGGCGACCTGATCTTCACCGGCACGCCAGAGGGGGTAGGCGCCATCGTGCGAGGCGACACCGTGACGGGCGAGGTCGAGGGCGTCGGCCGTCTGGAATTCACCCTGGTCTGAGGCCGTCATGAAGCTTGTCCTGCACAGCGCCAAGCGCGCCAGCGCGCCCTATCGGGTGAGGATCGGCCTCAACCTCAAGGGGCTCGCCTTCGAGTTGCGCCCGGTCGATCTCGTGACGAACGCCCACCAGTCGGAAACCTATCGCGGCCTCAACGCCCAGGCGCTGGTGCCGACGCTGGAAGTCGATGGCCGCCCCCTGACCCAGAGCCTGGCGATCCTGGAATGGCTTGACGAGACGTTTCCCGAGCCTCGCCTCCTGCCGACCGACCCGTTCGACCGCGCCACGGTCCGAGCGATGGCCGAGATCATCGCCTGCGACATCCATCCGCTGAACAACCTGCGCGTCCTGCGCGCGCTGACGGCGCTGGAGATCGACGAAGCCCAGCGCAACGCCTGGGTCGCGCGCTGGATCTCCGACGGTTTTTCCGCGTTGGAGCCGATGGTCGCACGGCGCGGCGGCGCTTTCGCCTTCGGCGACGAACCGGGCCTCGTGGATTGTCTTCTGGTGCCGCAAGTGTTCAACGCCGGCCGCTTCAACGTGGACCTCTTGCCGTTTCCCGCGATCCAAGCCGCCGCCGCCCGCGCGGCGTCGCATCCGGCCATCGCGGCCGCCCACCCCGATCATCATCCGGAGCGCTAGATGCTTGAGGACCTGAAAGCCAAGAACGCCGCCTGGTCGAAGAGCAAGACCCAGGTCGATCCCGACTTCTTCAAGCGCCTCGAGGGCCAGCAGAGCCCGGAATATCTCTGGATCGGCTGCAGCGACAGCCGCGTGCCCGCCAACGAGATCGTGGGCCTGGATCCGGGCGAGCTGTTCGTCCACCGCAACGTCGCCAACCTCGCGCCGCCCCAGGACGCCAACTATCTCAGCGTGCTGCAGTTCGCGGTCGACGTGCTGAAGGTGAAGCACATCATGGTCGTCGGCCACTACGGTTGCGGCGGCGTGGCGGCTGCCATCGACGGCCAACGGCGCGGCCTCGTCGATCATTGGCTGCATCCGATCCGCGAGGTCCACGCCGAGCATAAGCACGAGCTGGAACGGATTCCGGAAAGGCGCGCGATGCTGGACCGACTGACCGAGCTGAACGTCGCTCGCCAGGTCCGCAACGTCGCCGCCGACGTGTTCGTCCAGGACGCGTGGGCGCGCGGCCAATCCCTAGCCGTCCACGGCTGGGTCTATTCGCTGCATGACGGCCTGGTCACAGATCTCGATATCGGCATCGCCTGCCGCGAGGACTATGAGCGGGTCGTGGCCGAGTCGATGCCCGGCTGAAACGCCGAGCCTCGACGTCAGGCGTCGAAGGCCACGGTTCCCGTGGTCAGGTCATAGCAGGCCGAAACGATCTTGAGCCGGCCTTGCTCCACGCGTTCGGCGAGCATGCCATCGGACACTTTCAGGCGACGGGCGATGTCACGAACGTTCTGACGGATCGCGGCGTCCTGAAGGTCGGCGGGATGCTGTTCCTCGGCCTCGATAACCGCCGGCAGGATCGGCAGCACCATTTCGTGCAGGGCCCCGTGCAGTTCGGCGTGCTTGGTGGCGACGTCCACCGCGGCGCCAACGGCGCCACACTTGGTGTGGCCCAGGACGACAACCAAGGGCGCGCCCAGGTGCTCGACTGCATAGACGATCG
This sequence comes from uncultured Caulobacter sp., assembly GCA_936942565.1. Lineage (GTDB taxonomy): Bacteria > Pseudomonadota > Alphaproteobacteria > Caulobacterales > Caulobacteraceae > Caulobacter. Next base: position 18,404 of record CAKZJK010000244.1, read on the forward strand.
AGCCCAGGCCCTCGCGACTCACGGTCGAGCCCGCGACCCGGACCACGAACAGCTCCCCGAGATTGCAGTCGAAGATCAGCTCCGGCGCCGCCCGGCTGTCCGAGCAGCCGATGATCACGGCGAATGGCTTCTGGCCCTTGGACAGCTCGGCCACGCGAGTCATCGAAGGCAGCGAGATGTTGGCGCCGCCGCGTGCGAAGATCGCGTTGCCCTGCTTGAGGCGCCCCAGCGCCTCGTCCGGGCTGATGGCCATGGCCGCCTCGGCGGCGACGGGGGCATGAGCCGGCTCGGGCTCCATCGGCTTCACCGTCGCGAGGGCCTTGTCGAGCGCGGCCTTGTCGGTGGTCTGATGGCCCAGGGCGCGCGCCGTGCGGCGGCCCTTCTTGGTGAGGAGGTTCGGCGAACCACCCTCGCCCTCGGCGAAGGCCAGGGCCGGCGCGGCCACGCCGATGAGAGCGCCCAGCAGCAGTCGTCTCGAAACCATCTCGTCCCCCGACGTGATCAATATCGAGAGATAGCTAGACCAGAACGGCTCTAAGGAACGTTAACCTCGGGCTACAGCGGCAATTCAACGCGCTTCACCACGGTGCGCATGGCGATGCTGGAGCTGACCCGGACGACCCCGGGGATCCGGGTCAGCTCCTGGGCGTGCACCCGTTCGAGATCGTCCACGTCTCGGACCACCAGTCGCAGCAGATAGTCCGACCCGCCAGTCATCAGGTAGCATTCGGCCACCTCGCGCACGCTGGCGATCGCCTTTTCGAACGCACTGAGCGCCGACTCCGCCTGGGACGAGAGGGTGACGGTCACGAAGACGCTGAGGGGCAGCCCGACGGCGCGCTCGTCGATCACGGCGGCGTATCGGCTGATCACGCCCGCCTCCTCCAGCGCGCGAACGCGGCGAAGGCAAGCGGACTCGGAAAGATTCACGGCCTCGCCCATTTCCACATAGCTGGCTCTCCCCCGCCTCTGCAGGAGGTTGAGAAGCTTCCGGTCGAAACCATCGAGGTTAGCGGCGGGTTTAGTCATGCTTGGCCTACCTGGCGCAGGAATCTTGCATCAGAGTAGCCGCAAAGCATGAAATCACCAAGGAAACTGCGCTGATCGAAGCGCAGAATTCCAGTAAAGCGGCTTTGGAGGAAGCATCATGCGGGTTGGCGTCCCATCGGAGATCAAACCGGGCGAGCATCGTGTCGGGCTTACGCCGACCGCCGTCCGTGAGTACGTCGGCCACGGCCATGCCGTTCTCGTTCAGTCAGGCGCTGGCCTCGGCGCCGGCTATGCCGACGAGGCCTACGTCAAGGCCGGCGCGACCATCGCCCCCGACGCCGCCGCGGTCTTCGCCGGCGCGGACATGATCGTGAAGGTCAAGGAACCGCAGAAGGTCGAGTGGGAAAAACTCGAGCCGCGCCACATCCTCTTCACCTATCTGCACCTGGCGCCGGATCCGGAACAGACCAAGGGCCTGCTGGCATCGGGCGTTACCGCCGTTGCCTATGAAACCGTGACCGACGAGCGGGGCGGTCTGCCCTTGCTGGCGCCGATGTCCGAAGTCGCCGGCCGTCTGTCG
>CAKZJK010000245.1 GCA_936942565.1 uncultured Caulobacter sp.
CCCCCCGCCGCCACGATGGTCGCTGGCCATGCGCCCTTTCCTCGCGACGAGGTGAAGACAGAATACGACAGGTCTGGGAGGGGGAGGACAGGTCGCCGCGAACGCTCGTTCCGTCCATCACCCTCTCCCCTGGGGAGAGGGTGTTTTATGCCCGTACCCGCACGGGTATTGCCGTCCGCTCCGGCAAACGGCATAAGCCCTGACCTCGGGTCCTTGGGCCCATGCCGGCTTAGCACAGCGGTAGTGCAGCGGTTTTGTAAACCGAAGGTCGGGGGTTCGATCCCCTCAGCCGGCACCACTCTCTTTTCCTTGGGTCGCGCGATGGCCGCCACGCTCTTCATCGACGCCGACGCCTGCCCCGTGAAGGACGAGGCCTACAAGGTCGCCGCACGGCATGGCTTCAAGACCTTCGTGGTGTCCAACAGCTGGATTCGCGTGCCGGCGACGCCGGTGATCGAGCAGATCGTGGTCGACGCGGGTCCGGACGTCGCCGACGACTGGATCGCGGAGCGCTGCGGGCCGGGCGACGTGGTGGTGACCAACGACATCCCCCTGGCCGACCGGGTTTTGAAGGCGGGGGGCGCGGCCGTGGCGCCGAACGGGCGGGTGTTCACCCACGACACGATCGGCGTGGCCCTGGCCTCGCGCTCCATCGGCGAGCACCTGCGCTCGATGGGCGAAGTCACCAAGGGTCCGGCCGCCTTCGCCAACGCCGACCGCTCGCGCTTCCTGCAAGCGCTGGACCAGCTGGTGGTGAAGGCCAAGCGCGTGGTCCCACCGTCCCCGAAACCACAATGACGATCGAGATTACGTCCTGGCTGCGGATCGACGAGGACGAACTGGTCTGGAAGGCCGCGCGCGCCTCGGGTCCGGGCGGCCAGCACGTCAACAAAACCTCGACGGCGCTGGAGCTGCGCTTCGACGTGCGGAACTCCCCGTCCCTGCCCGAGGACGTCAAGGCGCGGCTGGAGACGCTGGCCGGCAGTCGCCTGACCCAGGACGGCGTGCTGATCCTGTTCGCCCAGGGCTCGCGCTCGCAGGAGATGAACCGCCAGGACGCCCTGGCGCGCCTGGTGGACCTGATCCGCCGCGCGACCGAAAAGCCCAAGCCGCGCAAGGCGACCAAGCCCACCTACTCCAGCAAGCTCAAGCGCCTCGAGGGCAAGGCCAAGCGCGGGACGGTGAAGTCGGGACGCGGCCGGGTGAAGTTCGACGACTAAACCGCCGCCAACGGCGCGGGCGCGCTGAAGGCCAGGACGTCGTCCTTCCAGTCCGGCTCGGCGATCAGACCGCCCAGCATCTTCTGGAGGGATCGGGCCATGGCCGTCTGCTCCTCGGGCGTCAGGTTCGCGCAGACATCATGGTTCAAGGGACGGATCTCGGCGCGGATCTTGGCGAGCAAGGCGCGACCTATCTCGGTCAGACGAATGACGACGATACGGCGATCGGTGGTCGAGGTCTCGCGCTGGACCAAGCCGTCGGCGATCAAGCTGTCGATCGAGCGGGTCAGGGTCGTGCGATCGGTCGCGGCCAGCTTGGCCAGACGGGTCATCGACAGGTCGCCGAACCGGCGCAGCGAGATCATCGCCACCCACTTGGCGAAGGTCAGGCCATGACGCGCCAACAGGTCGGCGGCCATCGCCCGCCGGTGCTGCTCGGTCTGGTAGAGCAGATAGCTCAGGTAGCTCGGCAGCGGCAGCGCATGGTCTTCTACCAGCGTCGCGCGCTCTTCCCCCTCACGCATAATCGTTTTCGCCCCCCACAAAGCGGCGCTCTGTCTGTCATAAGGTTAACGGTCACGCAATCAGCGCGACAGGAACGGAAACGAAAAACCCCGCGAAAGGCTTCGCGGGGTCATCTCATTCAATTTAAGCGAGAATTCGCCCCCCTCGACACGGCGCGAACGCCTAGGCGTCGACCGCGGCGCGGTTGCGGTTGCGGCCACGGGTCAACCAGTCGTCGGGATAGGTCTCGCGCACCGTGATCGACTTGAACTGGGTGACCGGGATCTCGGCGTGGTCACCCGGATTGAGGTCGCGCGACACCGAGTGACCGGCGAACTCCTCGATGATGGTGATCACTTGGCTGCTGCCGGCGGCGTTCTCGATCAGGACCATGTTCATGGGATTGTCTCGGCGATCGTGCGTGAGTTGAAGACGTTGGGGTGGATGTCGCTCAGCCTAGGGCGGGCTGGACGCGCTTGTCGTTGACGCCCTTCAGGGCCCAAGCTTCGAGGGCCTCGCTGGAGCCGACCCGACGGAAGGCGCCTTGGCTGTGCTGCTCGCAATAGGAGCCGCGGGCGCTGACCTTCGGACGGCCGCAGAAGCCGAAGTCCTCGCTGTCGGGATGGCCGATCGGCCAGCGGCAAGAGTGGGCGCCCAGGCCCAGGATGCCGGAGGTCGGCAGCAGGTCTTCCTCGACCCGCTCGAAGGTGACGGCCGGACGCGCCACCGAGGTGGCTTCGCGCGTCGGGCGCTGACGGGAGGCCATGCGCGAGGGAACGCGGATGGACGAGGCGCGCTGTCGGACGGGCGTTTCGCGGACGGTGATGCCCAGGCGGTGAACCTTGCCGATCACCGCGCTGCGGCTGACGCCGCCCCGTTGGCGCGCGACCTGGCTCGCGCTGAGACCCTCCAGCCAGAGTTTCTTGAGGGTCGCCGTGCGTTCTTCGCTCCAGTCCATGATCTTGTTCCCAGCCCTGCCCGGAGCCAGCCCGCTCCGTGAGAAAAGGGGTAGGATTTATGGTTAACGAGCGTCAAATGGTTATGTGCGAACCCACGGTTTGCGATTTCACTTTTCGCTTAGAGAATCACATAGATATCGCCAATTGTCGCAGGCTTGACCGTTAGGGACCCTTGCTGGGTGACAAGGCCGGGGCCCAGATTTTATAAGGTTTTGGAATGCGTCGTGGCGCCGCGGAGCCCGCGACGAAACGTCAGTCGGGAACCCTCATGCGCACGCTGAAACTGACCGCCTTCGCCGCCCTCGCCCTGACGCTGGTCGCCTGCTCGAAGGATGGCGGAAGCTCCTCGGAAGCGCCCGCGGACGCTCCGGCCTCGGCGCCCGCGGCGGCCGCTCCGACCGACGCCGAGAAGGCCGCGGCCCTGGCCGCCCTGCCCGCGCCCTACAACACCGGCGACCTCGCCAATGGCCAGAGCAAGTTCGCCCTCTGCCGTTCGTGCCACACCATCACCGAGGGCGGCCCGGACATGACCGGCCCGAACCTGTACGGGATCTTCGGCCGCAAGGCCGGCTCCAAGCCCGACTACGCCTATTCCGACGTCGTGAAGGCCGCGGGCTTCACCTGGGACGCCGAGCACCTGGACAAGTGGCTGGCCGACCCGCGCGGCTTCATGCCCGGCACCAAGATGACCTTCGCGGGCCTGAAGGACCCGAAGGACCGGGTCGACCTCATCGCCTATCTGAAGGTCGAGACGGGCTACAAGCCGGCGCCGTGACGTGAAACCCGCTCCGCCCGACCTCCAGGCGCGGATCGAGCGTCTGTACGACGCCAACCAGCGGCGTGACTTCGAGGCGTTCCGCGCCCTGGTTCATCCAAGGCTGGAATGGCCGGACGTGACGCGCGGCGGAACGCTGACCAGTCCCGAGGCGGTTCGCGAGTACTGGGCCTACAACGATCGCGGACTTCGGATCGAGATGGCGCCGGTCAAGGTGGTGCTCGACGACGAAGGCCGCGTCGTCGTCCTCGCCAACCAGGTGGTCTGGAACCTTGCGGGTAAGCTTTGGTCGGATCTGATGGTCCTGCACCGCTACACGCTGCGCGAGGACATGTTCTGGCGTCTCGAACTGCTCGAGGTCGATCGCCCGTCGAAAAAAGGCCCGTGAGGCCTGGCCGCTAGAGCGCGCCAGACGGTCTCCTCCAGCGCGCTCCAAAGGGTGTTAGGCTGGCGAGCTTTCACCGCCGCCGTTCTTTTCCCCGGCCTCGTATTCCTCGATCTGCCGCGCCATCCATTCCGGCGACTTCGTGAAGCGCGCCAGCAGGTTGTAGAACACCGGCACCACGAACAGCGTCAGCAGCGTGGCGACGATCGCGCCCATGAAGATCACCGAGCCGATCGTCTGACGGCTGCCAGCGCCCGCCCCCGTCCACAGCATCAGGGGCAGCGCCCCCATGGCCGTGGCGATCGAGGTCATGACGATCGGACGCAGGCGCAGCGCGGCGGCCTCGATGACCGCCTCGCGCACCTTCAGGCCCTCGTCGCGCAACTGGTTGGCGAACTCGACGATCAGGATGCCGTTCTTGGCGGCGATGCCCACCAGGATGATCAGGCCGATCTGGCTGTAGGTGTTGATGGTCGAGCCCATCACCAGCAGGCCGAACAGCCCGCCCAGCACGGCCAGGGGCACGGTGAGCATGATGACGGCGGGGTGGATCCAGCTTTCGAACTGCGCCGCCAGCACCAGGAAGACCAGCAGCAACGCGAAGCCGAAAGCGACGCCCACCGCGCCGGAGGCCTCCAGATAGTCCTTGGCCTGACCGCCCCACTTGATGCTGACGCCCGGCGTCGGGTGAGCGGCGGCCTGGTCCTGCAGGAACCGAACGGCCTGCTCGACGGTGAAGCCGGGCGCGAGCTGCGCCGTCAAGGTCACCGAGCGCAGGCGATCCACGCGCGGACGGTCGGGCGTGTCGCCGCGCAACTCCGTCGTGACCACCGTCGACAGCGGCACCAGGGTTCCGGCCTTGGTGCGAACCTGCAACTGGTTAAGGTTGTCGACGCTACGGCGCTGCTCGAGCTCCGACTGCAGGATCACGTCGTATTCCTGGCCGTTCTTGATGTAGGTCGTGGCCCGGCGCGAGCCGAACATGGTCTCGAGCGCGCGGCCGATCGACTGGGTCGACACGCCCAGGCTGGCGGCCTTGTCGCGGTCGATCTGCACAGACAGCCGCGGCGAGGTCGGCTCGTAGTCGATGCGCGGACGCGAGAAGCCCGGATTGTCCTGCGCGGCGGCCAGGATCGGCTTGAGCCAATTGGACAGCTGCACATAGTCATTGCCGACGGCGATCAGGTCGACATTGGTGCCGCCGCCACCCGCGCCACGCTGGAAGGCGCCGCGCACGGTCGCCACGGCGCGCGCGCCGGTGATCTTGCCGAGCGTCTTGTTGAGCTCGGCGGCGACCTCGTCGGCGGTCTTGTCGCGTTCGCCCCAGTCCTTGAGCACCAGCACGCCGTTGCCGGTGCTGAACTGGCTTTGGCCAAAGCGCGGCACGGCGATGATCGTGCGATCGGCCACGCCCTGGGCGCGGTACTTGGCCAGCTCCTTCTCGACCTGGTCGGCGATCTTGGAGGTGTAGTCGAACCCCGCCCCTTCCGGGCCGCTGATCGAGACGTCGACGCGACCGCGGTCCTCGGCTGGGACCATTTCCTTGGGCAGGGCGATGAAAAGACCCGTCGCCGCGCCCGCCAGGATCAGCACCATGAGGCCCGTGGCCCAACCCGCCGCCCGCGCGCCCAGCAGGGCCTCCAGCGAGTTGCGATAGCTGTCGCGCAGCTTGTCCATGGCGGAGTCGACGCGTCGCGCCAGCCAGCCCTCGCCCTGGGCGGGCTTGAGCAGCTTGGACGCCAGCATCGGCGACAGGGTGAAGGCCAGAAGGGCCGAGAAGCCGACGGCGGCGGCGATCGCCACCGCGAGCTCGACGAACAGACGGCCGGTATAGCCGGGCAGGAACATCAGCGGCGCGAACACCGAGATCAGCACGATCGTGGTGGCCACGACGGCGAAGAACACCTGCCGGGTGCCGCGCAAGGCCGCGACCGGCGCCGGCTCGCCCTCGTCCACCCGACGCTGGATGTTCTCGACCACGACGATGGCGTCGTCGACCACCAGGCCGACGGCCAGCACCAGGGCCAGCAGCGTCAGCAGGTTCAGCGAGAAGCCCAGCGGGGCCAGCACGATGAAGGTCGAGAGGATGCAGATCGGCGCCACGACCGACGGGATCAGGGCCGATCGCCAGCTGCCCAGGAACACCAGGTTCACCAGGGCGACCAGGGCGACCGAGATGCCCATGGTGATCCAGACCTCGTGGATCGCCTCGGCGGTGAAGATCGAGTTGTCGACGGCCTTCACCAGTTGGGTGCCCGGCGGCAGCGTCTGGTTGATGGCCTTGATTTCCTCGTCCACCACCTTGGAAATCGCCACGTCGTTGGCCTGCGACTGACGGGTCAGGAAGATGCCGACCTGGTTCTGGCCGTTGCCGCGGAAGATCTTGCGACGTTCGTCGGAGCCCTCCTCCACGCGAGCGACCTCGCCCAGGCGGACGATAAAGCCGTTGGCGTCGGCGGCCCGCACCGGCAGTTGAGCGAAGTCCTCGGGCTTCGAATAGGCGCGGCTGACCCGGATCGTGAAGTCCTTGGCGGCGCTTTCGAGCGAACCGGCGGGCAGTTCGACGTTCTCGCTGTTCAGCGCGGTCTCGACGTCATCGACCGTCACGCCCCGCGCGGCCATGGCGTCGGGGTTGAGCCAGATGCGCATGGCGTAGAGCTGACCGTTCAGGCCGGCCTGGGCCACGCCCGGAACCGTCGACATCCGCTCGACCAGATAGCGGTCGGCGTAGTCGGCCAGCTCCAGCGGCGACAGGGTCGACGAGGTCAGGTTCAGAATGATGATCGGCGAGCTGTCGGCGTTGGCCTTGGCGATCTGCGGCGGATCGGCCTGATCGGGCAGGTTCGACGCCACCCGGCTGACGGCGTCGCGGACGTCGTTGGCCGCGTCGTCGAGATCGCGGTCCAGGGTGAAGGTGATGTTGATCTGCGAGCGACCGTCGCGCGAGGACGAGTTCACCCGGTCGATGCCCTGAATGCCGGCCACCTGGCGCTCGATCACCTGGGTGATGCGCTCTTCGATGACCTCGGCGGACGCGCCGCGATAGGTGGTCGAGACGGAGACGACGGGCGGGTCGACGTTCGGCAGTTCGCGGATCGGCAGGCCGGCGAAGGCCGCCAGGCCGATGACGCAGAGAATGATGGCCGCGACGGCGGCGAATACCGGACGGCGGACGGAAAGATCGGAGATCATCAGCGGGCCTTGCGCTCGCCGCCGTTACCCGGCTTGCCCTGGCCGCCGCCGACCGGCGCCCCGTCCTGCACGCGGTTCAGGCCGTCCGCGATGATCTTGTCGCCGACCTTGAGCCCGGACAGGATCTCGACATAGCCGCCCTGGTCGAGACCGGTCGCGACGTTGGTCCGGCGGGCGACCTGGCCCTTGGGGCCCTTGGCGATCAGGAACACCGAGGCCTGGGTCCCTTCGAACTGCACGGCGGCCTCGGGCACGGCCACGGACTGGCGCACGCCCTGGTCGATCGCGACCTTGACCAGCATGCCCGGCTTCAGGCGGCTGTCGGAATTCGGGAACTCGGCGCGCGCCTTGATCGCCCGCGTGGCCGGGTCGATGCGCGTATCGATCTGGGCGATGCGCCCCTGGAAGGTCTCGCCCGGCAAGGCGTCGGGCTTGGCGGTGATCGGCAGCCCCACGCGCAGGGTGGTCAGATATCGGTCCGGAATCGAGAAGTCGACGCGGATCACCGAGACGTCGTCCAGGCTCACGATCGCCGTGCCGGGACTGATCAGCGCGCCTGGCGCGATGTCCGAAATGCCAACGCGGCCCGAGAACGGCGCGCGGATCACGCGATCCAGCTTCTGGGCCTGGGCCGAGTTGACGACGGCGCGCGCGGTCTCCAGCGAGGCCAGATACTGCTCGGCGGTGGCGCGCGGGGCGATGCCCTTGTCGGCCAGGGTCTTCCAGCGCTGATAGTTGCGTTCGGCTTGGGCGAGGTTTGCCTTCGCCTCGGCGATTCCGGCGTTTTCCTGATCGGCCTTCAGCTCGACCAGGACCTGGCCCAGCGACACGACCTGGCCGTCCGAGAAATGCACGGCCGTGATCAGCTCGGCGGTGTTGGAGGTGATGGTGACCGACTGGCGCCCCTTGGCCACGCCGAGCACCTCGATGCGATCCGTGAACGGACGCTGGCCGACCACCAGCTGGGACACGGGCGTCGCGCGTCCGCCGCCGCCCGCGCCGGGCCCTTGCTTCTCCTTGGCGCCGAAGGCGAGTTTCGCCCCGCCGACGATCAGCATCAGAACGATGGCGACCAGGGCCACGACGAGAAAGAAGTGCCTGCGGATCAACGAACGGCTCCGGGCGCCGCGAACGGCGAAGTTATAGGTGCGGCGAGATATGACCGCAGCCTAAAGCGGCGTCCAGTGACAGGCGGATGACTGAGTGTTGCAACCCTGAAATAAGCTAGAAGCGCCGCCACAAGGCGAGCACGGCGCCGTGGTCGCGAGGGGTCTCCCGACCAGCGACGGTGTCACGCCAACCGACCTGGACGCTCCAGTCGCCAAAGGTCCGCGCGACCGAGATTTCGCTCTTGATCCACCGCGCGTCGAGACCACTTCGATCCGCCTGCCCCGCATAGAGCTGGGCCAAGGCCAGCCAGGCTTTGGCCGGCCTCAGGCCAAGGGTCGCGTCCAGCCGCGTTTCGTCCGCCAAGCCATGCCGCTTGAGCCGCGCGGCCTCCAGATCGACGAACACCTCGCGCCCGCGCCACGCCGCCGAGCGCCCGTAGAGAACACGCGCCTCGAGATCCAAGCCGCCCGTTCCAGGCGCCGCGTAGCCCGCGTTTCGGCCAACGCCCGCCTCGCCGGCGCCCAGATAAACGGCAAGCGATGACCGGGGATCGCGCCGAACGGTCCAGCGAATCCCCGCTTCGATCGGTCCGCGACCGGAGTAGGAGACCCAGCGGTCATGGCCGCGAGTCGCGCCGGCCTTGGCCTGCAACGTCAGGCGCGGCGTCAGGCCTCGCTCGACGAACACCGACAGGACCTCGTCCCGGCGGGAGGCGATCGGCGCCAGGTCGCCGCTGGGGTCGTAGCCCTCGTCGGCGGTCGCGCGCTCGTATTTGGCGATCACCTGGGTTCGGCCCGGCTCCATCGGCCATGCGCCGCCCCACGCCTCGGTCAGACCCAGGCACGAAAAAGCCGCCGCGCCCCACAGGATCGCGGCGGCCTTCATCGTCGTGGAAGACGAAGCTACTCCGCGTAGCCTGGCAGCTCGCGGTCCAGCTTTCGGAGGCAGCCCGGCCACGCCAGTCCGCCGATCATTCCCATGCCCATGCCGGTCTGGCGACGCACCTCCTCCTGGGCGCCGTCGGGCGCCAGAAGGACGTTGTCGCGTCCGATCGACAGAGCCATCACCTGCTGCGCGCACGCCCGCTCCAGGAAGAACATCCCCAACCAGCACTCGGCCGCGGTGGCGCCCACGGACAGGGTGCCGTGGTTGCGCAGCATCATCAGCTTCTTGTCGCCCAGGTCGGCCACCAGCCGTTCCCGCTCGTCCAAGTTGAGCGCGATCCCTTCATAGTCGTGATAGGCGAGCTGAGGCAAGACGATCAACGAATGTTGCGTCAACGGCAGCAGGCCCTCGCGGTGCGCCGAGACGGCGACGCCCTGGTCCGAGTGCAGGTGCATCACGTAGTGGGCGTCTTCGCGGGCGGCGTGGACGGCCGAGTGGATCGTGAAACCCGCCGGATTGATGAAGTACGGCGTCTTGTCGACGATGTTGCCCTCCAGATCGACCTTCACCAGGCACGAGGCGGTCATCTCGCCGAAGAACATGCCGTAGGGATTGATCAGGAAGTGGTGCTCGGGTCCCGGAATGCGGGCCGAGATGTGGGTGAAGATCATGTCGTCCCAGCCGTGCAGGGCGACCAGGCGGTAAAGCGCCGCCAGATCCACGCGCGCCTGCCACTCGGCGTCGCTGACCTTGCCCTTGAGGGATGTAATCGGCGTGGAGCCGTCGGCCATGGGTGCCTCCCGTAGGTTATCATTGTTGAGTTGAGCGTCGCGCCAGCCCGCCGAGGCGTCAAGCCCAACCTCGCGGGCGCGGCCCGGCGCTATGGCCTTGCCAGCATCATCGCGGCGTCGGACGGTCGCGACGAACATGGGGAGTCGCTGGGGATGCTGACCCTTTTGGGCGTGGCGGTGATCGTGCTGGGCTTCGCCCTGCGCTTCAATCCGCTGCTGGTCGTGATCGCGGCCGGTCTGACCTCGGGCCTGGCCGCCGGCCTGACGCCGGTCGAGGTGCTGGCCGCGTTCGGCAAGGCCTTCAACACCAATCGCTATGTCAGCGTCGCCTGGCTGGTCCTGCCCGCCATCGGCGTGCTCGAGCGCGCGGGGCTGCGCGAGCAGGCGCGGCGGACGATCCAGGGCCTGCGCGCCGCGACCGCCGGCCGGATCCTTCTGGCCTATCTGGCCCTTCGCCAGATCGCGGCGGCGCTGGGCCTGACCCAGGTGGCCGGCCAGGCCCAGACCGTGCGCCCGCTGCTGGCCCCGATGGCCGAGGCCGCCGCCGAGCCACTCTCCGAGGACGACCGTCAACGCGTGAGGGCCATGAGCGCGGCGACCGACAATGTCGGCCTGTTCTTCGGCGAGGACATCTTCCTGGCGATCGGCTCGATCCTGCTGATCGTGGGCTTCCTGGATCAGAGCGGCATCACGGTCGAGCCGCTGGCCCTGTCGGTGTGGGCCATCCCGTCGGCCATCGCCGCGTTCCTGGTCCACGGCGCGCGCCTACTGCTGTTCGATCGGACGCTGAAGCCCGCCACGGAGGATGTCGCGTGATCGGCCTGCCACTCGTCTATCTCCTGGCCGGCCTGATGTTCGCCGCCTTCGCGGGCCTCAGCCTCGCTGACCGCGAGAACAACAAGCGCCTGGGCAACGCCGCCTTCTGGGGCTTGTTCGCGCTGAGCTTCCTGGCTGGCGACCAACTGGGCGACCTCGGCAACGGCGTGCTGGCGCTAGCCCTGGCGTTGATCGCGGGCGCTGGCCAGCTGGGCGTCGGGGTTCCGCGAACCACCTCGCCCGAGGAGCGCGAAAACCTCGCCGCCCGTTACGGCCCGCGACTGTTCATTCCCGCCCTGGTCATTCCCGTGCTGGTCCTGGCCGGCTCCCTGGCCTTTAAGCGCCTGACCCTGCATGGCGCGCCGCTGGTCGATCCCAAGCAGGCGACGCTGATCTCGCTGGCCCTGGCCGCCCTGGTCGCGGCGGTCCTCGCCCAGATCCTGTTCCGCCAGCCCGCCGGCGCGGCCGTGCAGGAGGGGCGGCGGCTGATGGACCTCGTCGGCTGGGCCGCCCTGCTACCGCAGATGCTGGCGGCGCTGGGCGCGGTCTTCGCCCTGGCGGGGGTCGGCAAGACGATCGGCGAACTGGCGGTGATGGTCACGCCCGCCGACAGCCGCTTCGCCGCCGTCGCCGCCTACTGTCTGGGGATGGCCGCGTTCACGATCATGATGGGCAACGCCTTCGCCGCCTTCCCGGTGATGACGGGCGGCATCGCCCTGCCGCTGGTGATCGGCCGCTTTGGCGGCGACCCGGCCGTGGTCTGCGCCATCGGCATGCTGTCGGGGTTCTGCGGCACGCTGCTGACCCCGCTGGCGGCCAACTTCAACCTTGTGCCGGCCGCCCTGTTGCAGTTGAAGGACCGCTACGCCGTGATCCGCGCCCAGGCGCCCACGGCGGTCCTGATGCTGATCGTCAATGTGATCCTGATGAACGCCCTCGCCTTCCACGCCGCTCGCCCATGAGCCTCGCTCGCTCCACGGCCTCGCGGTTCGCCAGGATCGCGCTTGGACACCTGGCCCGCGAGTATCCGAACAAGTTGGATCACGTCATGGCTGGGCCGGCGGACGTCCGCTCGCCGCGCGAGCTGCATCCGATCTTCTTCGGCAGCTTCGACTGGCATTCGTGCGTGCACGGATACTGGCTGCTGGCGACCCTGCTGCGCCTGCGCCCCGAGATGCCCGAGGCCGAGACGATCATCGCCCTGTTCGACGACGCCTTCACCGAGGAGAAGGTGGCGGGCGAGGTCGCCTATCTGGCGCGCCCGGAAAGCCGGGGGTTCGAGCGCCCCTACGGCTGGGCGTGGAGCCTGATGCTTCAGGCCGAGCTGTTGCGCCACGACCGGCCGTGGGCGGCCACGCACGCCCCGCTCGCCCTCGCGTTCAAGGCTCGGTTCGCGGCCTTCTTGCCGGTCGCCGACTATCCGGTCCGGGCCGGCACGCACTACAACACCGCCTTCGCCCTGGTCCTGGCCTACGAATACGCCGAGATGACCGGAGACCAGGCGTTCTACGAACTGCTGCGCGACCGCGCCCTGCTCTGGTACGGCGAGGACGCCGCGTGCCAGGGCTGGGAGCCGTCCGGCGACGACTTCCTGTCGCCCGCCCTCATCGAGGCCGAGGCCATGCGTCGGCTGCTGCCGCCCGGGCGCTTCGAACTCTGGTTCCCGCGCTTCCTGCCCGATCTGGCGCGCAAGCATCCGGCGACGCTGTTCACCCCGGCCAGGGTCAGCGACCGCACCGACGGCAAGATCGCCCACCTCGATGGCCTGAACCTGTCGCGCGCCTGGTGTTGGCGAACCCTGGCCAGCGCGATGTCTGAAGCCGACCCCGCCAAACCTCACGCGATCAGCGCCGCGGTGAACCATCTGGCCGCCGCGATCCCGCATGTTTCGGGCGACTACATGGGCGAACATTGGCTGGCGACCTTCGCGCTTCTGGCCCTCGAGAATGGCTAATCCACCGTCGAAGTAATCGACGCGCGACGATCATTTGACAGCGTTGCCAGACCTGGAATTCCAGCAAGCAAAGACGCCCCGAGACGCGCCCTGATCGGGACGGTTCCGCTGCCTATGCCGCGAACAATTGTCGCGGTCGCGTATTGACCCGGACCGATCCGGTTCAAGTCACGCTAAGACTGAATCGTGGATTGATTCGTCACGCCCAAGCGGCGTTCGGGAGTGGGACTTCAGATGGCTCAAACGCGTACGGAGGTCCGAGCGGACGTCCGGGGGGACGTCCGCCGTTATCTAGTCGCCAGCGTCGCCGGCTTCGGCCTCGGCTTGGTGCTCGGTTTCTTGGTGTTGGTCGGCCTGGTCTGATCCTGGCCCGCCCCGCGACGCGCCTTAGTCGCCGCGATCGCCCTTCATCAGGCGCGCCTTGTCGCGCTGCCAGTCGCGGTTGGCCTCGGTCTCGCGCTTGTCGTGCAGCTTCTTGCCTTTGGCCAAGCCGACTTCCAGCTTCGCCAGCCCCTTCTCGTTCCAATAGAGCTTGATCGGAATGAGCGTGCGGCCCTCGCGCTGCACCGCGCCGATCAGCTTGTCGATCTGCTTGCGATGCAGCAGCAGCTTCCGATGGCGGCGCGGCTCGTGGTTGAAGCGGTTGGCGTGGCCGTAGGGGGGAATGTCCGCGTTGATCAGCACGATCTCGCGCCCTTCGACCGAGGCGTAGGACTCGGCGATGTTCGCCCGCCCGGTCCGCAGGCTCTTCACCTCGGTGCCGGTCAGCATGATGCCCGCCTCGAACGTCTCTTCGATGAAGTAGTCGTAGCGCGCGCGCCGATTTTCCGCGATCGGCTTGACCATGGTCAGAGACCGGCCTCGCGCATGGCGTCGAGGATCGTGGGACGCACGGCCTCGGCGCAGGGCGTGATCGGCAGACGAACGTCTTCCGTGCACAGACCCAGGTGCGACAGGGCGAACTTGGTGGGGGCCGGCGAGGAATCCAGGAACAGGGCCTTGTGCAGGCGGACCAGCCGGTCCTGCCAGTAGAGCCCCGTCTCCCAGGCGCCCTGCATGCAGGCGTTCATGAAAGCGGCGCAGGCGTCGGGCGCGACATTGGCCGTGACCGAGATCACGCCGTGGCCGCCGTGGGCCATGTAACCGAGCGCGGTCGGATCATCGCCCGACAGCATTACCCAGTCCTCGCCGCACATCAGGCGTTGCATGCTGATCCGGGTCAGGTCGCCGGTGGCGTCCTTGATGCCGACGATGTTGGGCAGCTTGGACAGGCGCGCCAGGGTCTCGTTGGAGATGTCGACGCCCGTGCGGCCCGGCACGTTGTAGACGAAGATCGGCAGCTGGACGGCGTCGTTGATCGCCTCGTAGTGGCGGTAGAGGCCTTCCTGGCTCGGACGATTGTAGTACGGCGTCACGACCAGGGCCGCGTCGGCGCCGATCGCCTTGGCGTGTTGGGCCAGCTCGATGGCCTCGTCGGTCGAGTTGCTGCCCGCGCCCGCGATCACCGGCACGCGGCCGGCGGCGGTCTTCACGCACAGCTCGACGACGCGGCGGTGCTCCTCGTGCGACAGGGTCGAGGTTTCGCCGGTGGTGCCGACCGGCACCAGGCCATGGACGCCGCCCGCGATCTGGCGCTCGACCAGCGCCACGAAGGCTTTCTCGTCGACCTCCCCGTCCTTGAACGGCGTGACGAGGGCTGGAATGACGCCCTTGAACGGGGAATGGACCATGACTTGCAAATTGCCGTGAGATTGGCGCCGCGTCGGTTGCGGCAGGACGAAGGAGGCGGACAATATGTCCCTGCCCCGCCGTCCCGCAACCGGGCGCGTCGAGGCTGGAGCGGTTTGATCGGACGAGGCCCTCGGGTCAAGTCCCGCCAACCCTCCTTTAAACATAATCCGGCCTGATATTGTTTCGGATCCGGATTTGCGATTCGAGGACGACCCTTCCGCTGGCGCGTACCCGGCTGGCGAGGGGTTCGAAGGCTCCGACCCGGGGCCTGGTTGAGGAGTGCGTTTTGGCTTCAGTTCTGCTCCGCATCATGCTCGGAGGAGCCTGCATCGTCGCCGTGTGCGGCGTCGCCGACGCCCAGACGGCCGCGCCCGACCTCGTCACCTCGTCGATCAGCGCCGGCGCGAGCTCCATCTCCGACACGGACGCCGCCAACCTGCGGACGGCTCTGTCCTCCGCCAAGCGCGGTGATGTCTCCGGGACGCGAGCCGCGATGGCTAGCCTGAGCGATCCCGTGGCCCGGAAGATCGCGCTGTGGGCCTTGGTCGACAGCAACGCCGAGGCGCTCGGCTTCTACGACCTCGACTCGGCCCGCCGCGAGCTCGTTGGCTGGCCGCGTGGCGCGCGGCGCGACGCCGCGACCGAACGCGCCTTGGCGACCTCGGGCCTCGATCCCGCGCGTATCGTCGCCTGGTTCGGCGGCGCCCAGCCGGCGACGGCGGAGGGTGTCATGACCCTGGCCAGCGCCCTGCAGGCGACCGGCCGCCAGCAGGCGGCGACGGACCTGATCCGCCGCACGTTCCGCGACACCGTGTTCGAGGCCGACGCCCAGCGCGCCATGATCGCGCGCTTCGGCGCCCTGCTCACGCCCGACGACTATGTCCGCCGCGCCGACATCCTGCTGTATGGCCAACAGGGCCCCGCTGCGCGCGAGATCGTCTCGATGCTGTCGGAGAGCCAGCAAGCCGCCGCTCGCACGCGCATGGCCTATCGTCAGAGCGCGGCCAACGCCAACGACCTCTACAACAACCTGACGCCCGACCTGCAGGACTCGCCGGGCGTGGTGTTTGAGCGCGCCGCCTATCTGCGCCGCAAGGGCATGGAGACCCTGGCCCTGCCGATGGTGGCGAACTTCCCCGCGCCACCGACGGAAGAAGCTTCAGCGACGATCTGGAAAGAGCGCAAGCAGCTGGTCGTCGCGGCCCTGCAGTCGGGCGACAACGCCGGCGCCTACGCCGCCGCCAGCAACACCCGCGCCCTGACGCCGACCGAGATCGCCGAGTCCGAGTTCTTCGCCGGCTGGATCGCGCTCTCGCGGCTGAGGAACCCCGACGCCGCCGCCGCCCACTTCGCCCAGATCGCCGCCGTCGGCGCCTCGCCGATCACCAAGAGCCGCGCCCTCTACTGGCAAGGCCGCGCCGCCGAGGCGCAAGGCGACCCAATCGCGGCCCAGGCCTTCTATTTCGAGGGCGCGCGCTACATCACCACCTTCTACGGCCAGCTCTCCGCCGAAAAGGCGGGCCTCCGGGAGCTGCGCCTCGAGGGCGATCCGGTGATCACCGCCGCCGATCGCGCGCGGTTCTACAGCCGCGAGCAGGTCCGCGCCGCGCGGATCCTGGCCGACATCGGCGCTCGCGACCAGTTCCGCGGCCTGATGCTCTACATCGACGACGTCCTGCCCAACGCCCAGGAGACCGCCCTACTGGTCGACATGGCGCGAGGCTACGGCGACCAGGACCTGGCCATGCGCGCGGTCCGCGCCGCCGCCCAACGGGGCATCATCCTGGCCGAGCGGGGCTATCCGCTGCTGGACCATCACTTCACGCCGGTTCCTGGCGCGGCCGAGACGGCGTTCGTCTATTCAATCTCGCGCCAGGAAAGCAATTTCGACCCTGAGGCCCGCTCGGGCGTCGGCGCGCGCGGGATGATGCAGCTGATGCCGGCCACCGCCTCGCTGGTGGCGCGCAAGCTGGGCGAGGACCACTCGGTCGATCGCCTGTCCGACGCGTCCTACAACATGCGCCTGGGCTCGGTGTACCTGGGGCAGATGGTCAACAATTTCAGCGGCTCGTACATCATGGCCGCGGCGGCCTACAATGCCGGTCCTGGTCGTCCCGCGCGCTGGGTGGGCCAGTGCGGCGACCCGCGCGGCGCGACCACCGACCCGCTCGACTTCATCGAGTGCATCCCGTTCTCGGAGACCCGCAACTACGTGATGCGCACCCTGGAAACGACCATGGTCTATCGCGCCCGGCTGAACGGCGGCGTCACGCCCTTGACGCTCTCCAGCGAGCTCAAGCGCGGCGGCTATAGCTATAGCGCGGCGGTGGCCTCGGCGGAGACCGTGGCGGCGCAGCCCTAAGCGCGCCGCGCCGCCAGCACCAAGCCGGCAGGCGTGTCCACGAGCCCGCCATCCAGGCCGAATACTTCGGCCAGAACCTTGCTCGACAGCGCTTGGCGCGGCGCCCCTTCGGCCACGATGCGCCCCCGCGAGACGACGACCACCCGATCGCAGGTCCGCGCCGCCAGCCCCAAATCATGCAGCGTGACGACCACCGCGGCTCCGCCCGCCGCTTCTGCGCGCAGCAGGTCGAGGGTCAGAAGCTGAGCGTCGGGATCCAGGCCCGCGACGGGCTCGTCCGCGACCAGTAGCGGCGCGCGGGTCGCCAGCAGCCGCGCCAAGAGCACCCTCGCCCGCTCTCCGCCCGACATGTCCAGGACGCCCCGCTCGGCCAGATCGCCAGCGCCGACACGGGTCAGGCAGGCGCGCGCCAGGGCGTCGGCCTCGGGCTCGGAGAGATCGCTCGCCCCCAGCGCGGCGATCATCCGGGCCGGCAGGTTCCAGGCCGCGCGTCGCTCTTGCGGCAGGTAGCCGACCAGCCGCGCGCGCGCGTCTGGCTTGAGCGCGCCGACCGGCCGTCCCGACAGCCGGGCCTGGCCAGACGTCAGCGGCAGGAGACCCAGCCCCCCGCGCAGCAGGCTGGTCTTGCCGGCGCCGTTCGGACCGACAATGCCGACCACTTCGCCCGAGGTCACGGTCAGGCTGGCCGCCTCCAGCACGGTCTTGCGCCCATGACGGGCGGTCACGGCGTCCAGCGTCCAGACCCCGCTCATGACCGCCAGCTCCGGGCGGCGCGCCAGGCCAGGAGGCCGAAGGCGGGCGCGCCGAACAGCGCCGTGACGACGCCCAGTTTCAGCTCCTGCTCGGTGGGGATCAGGCGCGCGGCCAGATCGGCCACGACCAGCAGCAGCGCCCCGGCCAGGGCCGAAGGCCACAGGATGCGCTTGGGATCGTCCCGCACCAGCGCTCGCACCAGGTGCGGTGCGGCCAGGCCGACGAAGCCGATTACGCCCGCCGCCGCCACCGCCGCGCCGGTCAGCAAGGCCGCCCCGGCCACGGCGTAGACCCGAAGCCGCGCCATCGGCAGGGCCGACATCCGCGCGGCCTCCTCGCCCAGGGTCAGCATCCGCAGGCCGTTCCCGGCGCGCAGGCAAAGCCCCGCGCCAATCGCCATCGGGACCAGCGCCCGCAGGGCGTCCATGGCGTCGCGGTTCTGCACCGAGCCCATCAGCCAGGCCAGGATCTCGGCCATCGCCACCGGCGAGGGCGAGAGGTTGAAGACCAGCGCCGTGAGCGCGCCACCAAAGGCCGACAACGCCACCCCGAACAGGATCAGCGCCTCGGGCTCGCGGAACCGCGCGGCCAGGGTCACGACCAAGGCTCCAGCGACCAGGGCGCCGATGAGGGCGGACATCTCTATCGCGCCGGGGATGACGGCGAGCCCCGCCGAGATCGCGATGGCGGCGCCTAGGCCCGACACGGCCGAGACGCCCAGCACGCCGGGGTCGGCCAGCGGATTGCGCAGAAGACCCTGCATCGTGGCGCCGGCCAGGCCCAGGGCCGCGCCCACCAGGGCCGCGACCGCGACGCGCGGCGCCCGGATCGTCCACAGCACCTCGCCGGGCGGCGAAGCGGGCCGAGCCAGGGCCTGGACGTACTGGCTCCAGATCAGCGGCGTCTCGCCCAAGGCCACGGCCGCGATGGCGGCCAGCGCCAGGACCAGCAGCATCAGCCCGCAAAGCCGGACGAGGCTCATCGCGACGCCTCCGCCAGCATCCGCGCGCCGTCGGCGGCGAACCAGCCGGGACAGCCGACCACCGAAGCCGGCAGCGAGGCGGCCGTTCGGGTCGCGACCACGCGCTGGAGCGCGGCGTGGCGTCCGGGTCCCCACCGGTCGGCGCCCGCGCGGGCCATGTCGAACAGCCCCAGCACCACGGCCGTCGGCGGCGACATCACCAGCCCCTCCAGCGAGACGGGCCCGAAGTATGGCGTCTTGGACGCGTTGGCGTAGCCGGCCGCCCTCAGCATCGCGTCGATCAGCGTGCCCGACCCGGCGGTGAAGCCACCCGGCGTCAGGTAGAGCGCGGAACGGCCCTTCCCCGCCCCGGCCGCCCGAGCCAGCTGGGCATCCATCCGCGCGACGACCGCCTCGCCCTGGGCGCGGCGGTCCAGCGCGGCCGCGACCTTGCGGACATTGGCGCGGACGCCATCGAAGTCGGCCGCGTCATCGAGGGTCACGGTCGCGACGCCCTTCTTCTCCAGCGCCTTGGACAGCCGCGCGTCGCCACCCCATAGGCGCACCACCACGTCCGGCCGAGCGGCGACGAGGTTCTCGAACGTGGCCCTTCGCAAAGGCAGGCCGACGGCGACGTCCCGCATGTAGCTGTCGCGGGACACGGCGCGGTGCGAGAGGCCGACGATGCTATCGCGCGACGCCAAGGCCAGCACATACTGATCGGCGCACGAGTCCAGCGACATCACGCGCGGAGCCGCCAGGGCGAAACCCGGCGCGAGCGCGAGCGCCGCCACAAGGGCGCGCAAGGCCTTGGCGGCGCTCATGAAATCAGTCCGTGACCAGGCCGTGCAGCAGACCGTCCAGCATCACCTTCATCAAACCCTCGGACGACGACCAGCCCCGCGAGGGCTTGGTGATCAGCAGCGACACCAGGCCGTGGCAGCCGGCCCACAAGACCTCGGCCGCCTCGACCGCCGAGCCCGAGCGCAGGCGCCCTTGGGCGGCGATCTGGTGCACCGGCTCGCTGAACTTCTCGAAGCAGCGATCGCCAAGCGATAGGAGGTCCGAGATCTTGTCCTGCGAGATGTGCTCGCCGGTGCTGCAGAACACCAGCTGATAGGTGTTGGGATTGTCGAGCGCGAAGGTCATGTACGCCTCGAGCATCAGGCGCACCCGCGCGACGGGATCGACCGGCTGGGCCGCGATCTGGGTGTTCAGGGCCAGCAGACGCTCGATCGCGTCATTGCTGATCTCCATCAGGATCTGGTCCTTGTCGCGAAAGTGCATGTAGAGCGCGGTCGAGGACACGCCGACCGCGTCGGCGATCTTGCGGATCGTCGCGCCCGAATAGCCTTCGGCGATGAAGATCTTCTCCGCGGCCTCCAGGATTTCGCCCCGCCGCAAGTGCCCGTCGCCCTTCGGCTTTCGAGCGGACTTTTGAGGCTTCTTCAAAACGACCGTCACGGAACTGGCTTCCCCTGCGTTTCCCCGGTCCGACACTAAACGGGAATCACCCAGCCGTCGCAAGAACGTGCGTGGGCTGCGCATTTTCCGTTCCGAGGTTTCGCGCGCGCGAGAAAACATCTTAAAACGCGCATTTTTCCATTTGACACTTTTTGGTTGAGACATCGTTATCCACCCCGTTGGGGCGATCTGGCGTCTTGGGGCGATCATGGCGCGTGAGGATAGACGGTTGGACCCGGCGTTCGCGCCGGCGGGCGGACTTGCGCCCCTATCCCAGCCAGGCACATCGGAAGAGCGGGCGGCCGCGCCGGACCGCGACGGCGCCCACGTTTCGCTGACGCCGGCTCAGGCGGCGACGATAGGGATCGCGGGTCTGGCGATCGCGGTCGCCATGGCCTTGGCGCCGACCACCGGTCTGGCCGGTATCCACCACCTGTTCTTCGCGATCTTTCTGCTGGGCGGTCTGACTCGGCTGGCGGCCGCCTGCACGCCGTTCCCGGCCAAATCTCCACGACCCTTGGCGGACGAGGACCTGCCCGCCTACACGATCATCGCGCCGCTCTATCGCGAGGCCGAGGTCGTGGGCGAACTGCTCCGCAACCTGGCGGCCATCGACTATCCGCGCGACCGGCTCCAGGCTCTGGTGGTTCTGGAAGCCGACGACACCCAGACGTTAGCGGCCGTGCGGGCGTTGCCCCTCCCCGCCTTCGTTCAAGTGCTGATCGTCCCGCCTGGAACGCCCAAGACCAAA
>CAKZJK010000246.1 GCA_936942565.1 uncultured Caulobacter sp.
TGCCCCGCTCGCGGGGGAGGTGGATCGGCGCGAAGCGACGAGACGGAGGGGGCGCGCCACCCAAAGAAAAACCCCGGAAGGCGGACCTTCCGAGGTTCTCCATAAGCCGATGGTGAAAGCCCTAAGCCTCCAGCGCCTTCGCGCCGGCCTTGCGGGCCCAGCGGTAGAGGCCGACGACCACGATCGCGGCGGCGATCAGCGACAGGATCATGCCGACGTGCTCGGGCGGGGCGAACGGGACGGCCAGGGGCTCGCCCTTGCCGGTCGAGACGATCATCAGCGCCAGGGCGACGTTGAACAGGCTCTCGCCGACGATGAAGCCCGAGGCGATCAGCACGCCCAGGCGCTTGGCCGGCTCGGCCGCGCGGTCCTTGGCGACGATCTTCTCGAACAGCCACCCCGCGACGGCGCCGACCACGACGGGGGCCGTGACGGTGCTGGGCAGGTAGATCGCCAGGCCAACGCCGAGCGGCGGCAGGCTGTAGCGGTCGTTGCTGGTCTTGCGCAGGACCGTGTCGACGGCGACGAGCGCCAAGCCGATCAGGGCGCCGACGCCCAGCAGACCCCAGTCGAGGTCGCCGCCCAGAACGCCCTTGGCCAGGGTCGAGATCAGGGTGGCCTGCGGCGCGGCCAGCGGCTGGTCCGAGATCGCCTGCAGGTTCGGCGCGCCGGCGAAGCCGTTCGAGCGGTTGAGCAGCTCCAGCACGAACGGGATGACCACGGCGCCCGACAGCACGCCGATCACCAGGCCGACCTGTTGCTTCCACGGGGTGGCGTCGACCAGCTGGCCGGTCTTCAGGTCCTGCAGGTTGTCGTTGGCGACGACGGCCACGGCCAGCACGCAGGTGGTGACATAGAGGGAGAAGGCGACCAGCGCCTTGGTGACGTCCGGGCCGACGAGGCCGCGGCCGACGACGCCGACCATCAGCGAGGCGCCCAGCACGGTCAGGATGGCGATACCCGAGACGGGGCTGTTGGACGAGCCGATCAGGCCGGCCATGTAGCCGCACACGGCGGCGGCCAGCAGGCCGGCGAAGATCAGGTAGCCGATGCCGATGGCGACCAGCGGCGCGGCCAGGCTGGTGATCGGGCCACCCGCCAGGAAGTGGGCCAGGAACCAGCCGGCCGGGGCCAGCAGGATCAGCGAGACGAGGCCGACGATGCCGATCGGAATGTCCTGCTCGACGCGCGGCAGGTCGCCGGCGCCGCTCTTGCGAGCCTTGGCGGCGGCGAACGCCGACTTGAGGCCGGCCGTGATCGGGCCGACGAGCTTGGCCAGCGTCCAGATGGCGGCGGCGCCGATGACGCCCGCGCCCAGGAAGCGGACCTGGGTCTTCCAGACACTCAGGGCGTGGGTGGCGGCGTCGGCGTCCGGCATGGGCGTGGCCAGGGTGAGGATCGGCACCAGGATCGCCCAGGCGATGAACAGGCCCGCGAACATGGCGATGCCGACGGTGATGCCCATCAGGTGGCCCGCGCCCATCAGGGCCAGCGAGCTGGAGGCGCCCAGGCCCGTCGCGCCCGCGCCGGCCTTGAACTTGAAGTAGGCAGCGACC
This sequence comes from uncultured Caulobacter sp., assembly GCA_936942565.1. Classification (GTDB taxonomy): domain Bacteria; phylum Pseudomonadota; class Alphaproteobacteria; order Caulobacterales; family Caulobacteraceae; genus Caulobacter. The sequence goes on from CAKZJK010000246.1 coordinate 1,557, forward strand.
TCGGCGGCGAACAGCTTGGCCGCGCCCAGCGCGCCGAACAGGGCCGAGGCGATCGCGCCCACGCTGACGGCGACCAGGCCCGCCTTGCCCTCGGCGGCGCCTTCGCGCGAGCCGGTGCCGACCTTCAGCACCTCTGCCGCGGCCACGCCTTCGGGGTAGGGGAGGTTGGAGTTGGTGACCAGCGCCCGGCGCAGGGGGATGGTGTACATCACGCCCAGGATGCCGCCGACGGCGCAGGCGCCGAAGGTGGGCAGGAACGGCACGTTCGCCCACCAGCCGATCATCAACAGGCCCGGCAGGACGAAGATCACCGACGACAGCGTGCCGGCCGCCGAGGCGATCGTCTGGACGATGTTGTTTTCCTGGATCGTCGAGGTCTTGAACGCCCGCAACAGGGCCATCGAGATGACGGCGGCGGGGATCGAGGTGGCGAAGGTCAGGCCGACTTTGAGGCCCAGATAGACTTGCGCGGCGGTGAAGACGAGGGTGATGGCGATGCCGAGGAGTATCCCTCGGAGGGTCAATTCGCTGCGCGGCGCGGTCGAGTCGGCCATGAACATGTCCAAAAAAGTAGAAAGGCGGCCGGACCTTGCACGTCCGACCGCCCCAAACTCAAGCGCCTATTTTGGATTCTACTGCGGAGGCATGGCCCCCGGAGCGGGCGCCGGGGCGCCGGCTGGAGCCGCGGCGGCCTGGGGCGCTCTGCAGACCGCGATGATGTTGCGCATCATCGTCGTGTCCATGGCCTCGTTGGCGACCATGTAGGCCTCCTTGCAGTGGCCCTGGTTGATCAGGTTCGCCGCCTTCGCCGCGAGCTGCTTGCGCTTCAGGTTGTCGGTCATCTCCTGACGCGCGGCGTTGATGTAGAAGTTGGTGTTCGCCTGGGGAATGTCCATTCCAGTGGCGCGCTGACCAGGGCCCACGGGCCCGGAAGCCTGGGCGCTGGCGGCGGCCGCGACGCCCAAGCCGACGGCCAAGGTGGTCATGGCGATCATGATTTGGCGCATGGCTGGTCGCCTTTCTTGGTCCGAGCGACGTCCTAGCTACGCGGCAGAGCGCAAACCTCGCCCACGCGCTGGATCAGATAGTCGTCGTTGCGAGCGGAGACGTACTGAAGGGCCTTCTCGCATTTGCCGGCGTTGATCAGCTCGGCGGCGCGGCGGGCCTGCAGGAGCTGGATGGCCTGACGATTCATCGTCATGGCCTCCAGGGTATTGTCGAGCGCGCCGCCATAACCGGGGCCGACCTCGCGGATGGCGCGATGAATATCACTGCCTTGGCCCGTCGATTGGGCGTTCGCGCCCGTGGCGGCGGCGGTCAGCAGCAGGGCCGAGATGATCATCGTGCGCATCGAGAGGCTCCTTCGTGAAATGTAGCGAGATTATGGCGGTCAACTCTCGCGCGAGGTCAAGCGAAAACGGCGGAGCGCCCCACCTCGGGTTGAGGTGGGGCGCTTGGCCTTCAGAGAACGCCCAGCATCTCCGCGACCAGCGGGTGGCGAACGATGTCGCGGTCGGCCAGACGGACGACGGCGATGTTGGAGACCGCCTCGAACCTGTCAGCCACGTCCGCCAGGCCCGAGATGCCTGGCAAGAGGTCCGACTGGTTGGGATCGCCCGTGACGACCATGGTCGAGTGCCAGCCCAGGCGCGTCAGCAGCATCTTCAGCTGCATGTAGGTGCAGTTCTGGGCTTCGTCGATCACCACGAAGGCGTTGTTGAGGGTGCGGCCGCGCATGAAGCCGACCGGAGCGATCTCGATCGCGCCCTCGGCCATCAGGGCCCGCATCCGCTTGACCGACAGGCGATCGGTCAGGGCGTCGTAGAGCGGGCGCAGGTACGGCGCCAGTTTGTCCTCCATGTCGCCGGGCAGGTAGCCGATCGACTCGCCGGCCTCGACGGCGGGGCGCGAGAGCACGATGCGGCTGACGCGACCGGCCTCAAGCGCCTCCACGGCCTTGGAGATGGCGATGTAGGTCTTGCCGGTGCCGGCCGGACCCAGGGCCATGACGAGGTTCTTCTCGTCGATGGCTTCCATCAGCTCGGCCTGGCCGGGCGATTTCGGTTTTATGGTTTTAAGATAGCTCTGGTCCCGACTATCCCCTCTCGCGCCTCCCTCATCGGGCAGAGGCGACCAGCCGCCGCGGTGATCGACAGGCAGGCGGCGCACCTTGGCGTCGTCGTATTGGCCGGTCTCGTACGCGCCTTCGCGCGCCATCCGCTTCAGGGCTCGCTTGGTCATCAAAGCCTCCATTCGGGCATGAAAAAAGGACGAGGCCGTAAGGCGTCGTCCTTGGCGGTGAGCTGGATTTGAACGAAGCCGCATGCGCGGCCGGGCGGCTCGGAGGAGCTCTCCCCGTGAGCGGGGGACGGTGCTGTACGCCGAAACGCCAAGTGCGACACCTCGTCTTCGTCAGCGGGCGGGCGAAGGCGTCTCCGCCAGGCCCGTCACGATCAGGAGAATGATTCCCGCTGAGGGAATGTTCCCCCCTGAATCGCCGGACTACAATGGCGACGATAGGGTTTCCGAATGGTTAATTTCGAAATCGCCGGCAAGAAACGAGGCATACGGATGAATGTATATTCCCTGGGCGACCTAAATCCGACGCTGCCGTCGAAAGAGGAATACTGGATCGCGCCGACGGCTAGCGTGATGGGGAACGTCATTCTCAAGAAAAACGCTAGTATATGGTGGGGCGCCGTTGTTCGTGGGGACAACGATCCGATCACGATTGGAGAGAACAGCAATATCCAGGATGGTTCGGTGCTTCACACTGATCTTGGCTCGCCGCTCACCATCGGGGCCAACGTGACCATCGGTCACATGGTGATGCTGCACGGCTGCACGATTGGCGACGGCTCGCTGATCGGTATTGGAGCAATCGTCCTGAACGGGGCGAGGATCGGGAAGAACTGCCTGATCGGCGCCGGCGCGCTGATCACCGAGGGCAAGGAAATTCCGGACAACTCGATGGTCGTCGGCGCGCCGGGCAAGGTCGTGCGCGAGATCGGCGAGCAGCACGCGATGATCCTGCAAGCCTCGGCGCTGCACTATGTCGAGAACTGGAAGCGCTACGCCCGCGATCTGCGCCCGGTCGGCGCCTAGCGAGCAGTCCCGGACAACACGCCGTCGGGAGCGCCGCCTGCTGCTTGGGGGATCGCAAGGCGGCGCTCCCACTTCCCGCGCGGGAAGGGCCGAACGCGGGAAGGACCCACCCTGCTGGAGGCGTCTTCCGCAAGGCGGGACGGTGCGCGAAATCGCGCGCCGTTCATCCATGGATTGCATATAGCAGGTTCCGAGTAGAGTTAAAATGCGAGACTCGCGTTTTCCGGGTCGCGGCGTTACGTCGCGGCACGGCTTGCGCGCCGGCCCAAGGCGGATCACTCTCGCCTTAACAATGATAACCTTCGAGGGAGGGCGTCGAGGCCATGGCCAGCGAACGCTATGATTACGTCGTCATCGGCGCGGGATCGGCCGGCTGCGTGCTCGCCGCGCGCCTGACCGAAGATCCGAACATCAAGGTCCTGCTGCTGGAGGCCGGGGGCAAGAACACCTCGGTGCTGGTCAAGATGCCGGCCGGGGTCGGCGAGCTGATCAAGGCCAAGGGTGAACAGAACTGGGGCTTCTGGACCGAGGCCGAGCCCAACCTCGACAATCGCAAGCTCTGGTGGCCGCGCGGCAAGGGCCTGGGCGGCTCCTCGGCGATCAACGGCATGATCTATATCCGAGGCCACGCGCGCGACTACGATCAGTGGCGGCAGATGGGCCTGACGGGGTGGTCCTATTCGGAGGTCCTGCCGTACTTCAAGCGCTCGGAGACCCACCATGGCGGCGGCGACGCCTATCATGGCGACAAGGGCCCGCTGCACGTGTCGAAGGGCGAATCCGACAGCCCGTTCTACACCGCCCTCGTCGAGGCTGGCCGCCAGGCGGGCCACAAGACGACCAAGGACTTCAACGGCTTTCAGCAGGAGGGCTTCGGGCCCTACGACCTGACGATCCGCGACGGCAAGCGCTGGAGCGCGGCCATGGCTTATCTCACCCAGGCCCTGTCGCGGCCGAACCTGACTTGCGTCACCGAGGCCCGCACCACGCGGATCGTGATCGAGAAGCGCCGCGCCGTCGGGGTCGAGTACGTCGCCGGCAAGGGCGGCGAGCGCAAGATCGCCTATGCCGACGCCGAGGTGCTGCTGAGCGCCGGCGCGGTGCAGTCGCCGCATATCCTGCAGCTCTCGGGCGTTGGCGCGCCGGATGAGCTGAAGGCGCAAGGGATTGGCGTCGTCCACGAGTCCAAGGGCGTCGGCGCCAACTTGCAAGACCACCTGGATGTCTGCGTCTCGTGGACCGCCAAGAACCTCCGCACCGCCTATTCGGCCAACAAGGGCATCAACAAGCTGGGCGTTGGCCTCAACTACATGCTGTTCGGCAAGGGATTGGGACGTCAGCAGTTCCTGGAGAGCGGCGCGTTCCTGAAATCCCGGCCCGACCTCGACCGGCCCGACCTGCAGATCCACGGCGTGCTGGCGATCATGCAGGATCACGGCAAGGTCGTGGTCGAGAAGGATGGCTTCACCCTGCACGTCTGCCAGCTGCGCCCCGAGAGCCGGGGCCATGTCGGCCTGCGCTCGGCCGATCCGTTCGACGATCCGACCATCCTGGCCAACTATCTCTCCACCGACGAGGATCGCCGCGCCATCCGCGAGGGCGTCCGGATCGCCCGCGAGACCGTGGCTCAGGCCGCCTTCGATCCCTATCGCGACGCCGAATACGCGCCGGGCGCGGACGTGCGCTCCGACGCCGAGCTCGACGCCTGGATCCGCGCCAAGGCCGAGACGATCTACCACCCGGTCGGCACCTGCCGGATGGGCGTGGCCGGCGATCCGCTGGCGGTGGTCGACGACCAGCTGCGCGTCCAGGGCCTGACGGGCCTGCGCGTGATCGACGCCTCGGTGATGCCCAACCTGATCGGCGGCAACACCAACGCGCCGACCATCATGATCGCCGAGCGGGCGTCGGACCTGATCCGGGGCAAGCAAACGCTGGCCCCGCTGGATGTCCCGGTCTATGGCGATGAACAGGCCGTCGCGGCCTAGCGGTTACGCGATCCGGCGACCGTCCAGCGTCGCCAGGCGCAGGCGGGGCATGTCGCGATTGTCCTCGCCCAGCGGCCGGATCTCGCGCAGGCCCAGCTCGTAGGCGGGGCGGCCCATCAGGCGGGCCGTCGCGCCGATCGGTTGGTACAGTCCCAGGAAGCGGTCGGTCTCGCCGCTGGCGCCGCGCAGGGGCGCGAACAGCACCTCCATGCCGACCGACGGGACGCCCAGAGCGCGGATATCGGCGACGGCGACCACGGGCGTGCGGCGCTTGCGGGCGATGTCTAGCGCGCTCTTCAGCTCCAGCCGATGGGCCAGGGCCCACAGGGACAGCGCGTCCTGGCCGCGCAGGTCGCGGGCGTGCAGCTCGCTGACGAAGGCGCCGGCTAGGCGGAACGGCAGGCGGGCGCCGTCGCGGCCGAGCACGAAGACCTGCGGCAGCAGCTCCAGGAAATCGCCCGGATTGATGTCGACGCGGCGCGGCAAGGCGGCGTCGCCCCGGCGATCACGCCAGTAGTCGATCAGTCGTTCCGTGCTGGGATGGAACATGCTTGTCCCCCGGCGGGCTCCCGCGCGGCCGCCTTTCGGCCGCACGGAGCTTGCTGGAGGAACCGGGCCAAGGGCAGGACTGTCCCATTTTGGCGCAAAACGAAGAAGGGCCCCGCCTAGGACGGGGCCCTTCGCCTTGAACCCTACTTCGCCGCCGCTTCCGGCTTGACCAGCAGCAGCCACGACTTGTCGTCGGCCAGGTAGGTCTTGGCGGCCTTCTGAACGTCCGCCGGTGTCACGCGGGACAAGCCCGCCAGCACCGAGCGCGTGGCGTCCAGCAGGCGGGGATCGCTCTGGGCGCCAGACAGGGCGCCGACCCAGTACTCGTTGGTCACGCGCGCCTTCTCGATCTGGTCGATGCGCGGCTTCTTGGCCCGCTCCAGCTCGTCCTCGGTGACCGGCTTGTCGCGAAGGTCGGCGGCGATCTCGCGGATCGAGGCGACCACGCCGTCCAGCTTTTCCGGCGGGACCTCGAGGCTGACCGCCAGATAGCCCCAGTTCTTGAACACCACGCTGGCGGTCGAGGAGGCGTTGGGCGAGTAGGTCGCGCCCTGCTTCTCGCGCAGCTCGTCGATCAGGCGCAGCTGGAGGACTTGGCCGAGGACCGAGACATCGCGCGAGCGTTGCAGGTTCGAGAACAGGTCGTCGGTGCGCCAGGCCATGAACAGGGCGGCCTGATCGGCGCGGCCCTTGTGCGTGCGCACGACGGGCGTCGCCGACGGCGCGGGGAAGGGCGCCTGGCGCGCCGCGTCCGAGGCCGGCGCGTCGGCGCGCGCGGGTAGGGCGCCGAAGGTGTCGGCGACGGCGGCGATGGCCTTGTCGACGGTGGTGTCGCCGACGATCACCACCTCGATGTCGTCCTTGGTCAGCGGATTGGCGACCGCGGTCTTCAGGTCGTCGAGCGAGGCGCCCGCGATCTGCTCGCGCGTGGGGAAGGTCCAGCGCTGGTCGCCGCCGTGCATCAGCCCGCCCAAGTCGCGGCCCAGGACCCCGCCCGTGGTGCTCTGAAGCTGGTCGTGCAGCGTGCCGTAGCTGGTCTTGACCCGGTTGAAGGCCTCGGGGCGCCAGCCCGGCTCGGTGGCGAAGGCGGCCAGCACCTGCAGCTCGGTCGACAGGTCCTCGGGACGCGTGCGGCCGTTCAGGGTGAAGGCGTCGTCCTCGACGCCCAGCTGGGCGTTCCAGATCTTGCCGGTCAGCACCCGCTCCATGTCCTGGGCGGAGATCTGCTTGAGGCCGCCCTCGACGAAGGCCGAGCCCGACCATAGGGGGCTCTGCCTATCGGACGGCAGATCCAGCAGGCCGTTGCCGGCGCGCACCTTCACCAGCACCTGGCTGTCGCGGAACTTGGTCGGCTTGACCGTCAGGCGCACGCCATTCTCGAAGCGCACGAAGACGGCGTCCAGATCGCTGACGTCCTTCTGCTCGACCACCTTGCCGCTCGGACCGAAGCTGGAATACGGCCAGATGGTCACGCCGGGCGCGGCCGGCGGGGTGACGGGCTGGGCCTTCAGGTCCTCGTAGGCCTTGAGGATCGCGGGCTCGCCGCCCTCGATGTTGGTCGGCGCGGCGATCACCAGCAGCGGGCCGGACCCGGCGAACGACGACTTCAGAACCGCGTTGACGCGCTCGGCGGTCAGACCCTTGGTCAGGGCGTCGAAGAAGGCGAGGTTCTGGCTGGGCGAGGTGATGACCTCGCCGTCGCCCAGAGTGTCGACCAATTGGTTGGCCAGAACCGGAGTACGCTGGGTGGCCTCGCCCGCGGCGGCGGCGGCGAGACCCGCGCGCACGCTGGCGACCTCGCGATCCAGCTCGTCCTGCCGGACGCCATACTGCAAGGCGCGGCGCTGCTCGGCGTCCAGCGCCCGCATCGCGTCCTGCCACTCTCCCGGCTGGGCGGTGGCGCCCAGCGTCGTCACGCGCACCGCGCCGTACTGGTCGCCCTTGAAGGCCCCGCCAGCGATGAACGGCGGCTCGGCCAGGCGGCCCAGCGCCTGCAGGCGGCGGTTCAGTACGGCGAAGGCCAGGTTCTCGAGCATGTCGCGCTCGTCCAGCGCCTTGGTCTCGACCAGGCCATCCGGCTTGCGGGTCCAGGTCATCTGGACGCTCCACGGCGCGCCGGCCTCGACGATCAGCTTGGCGGTCGGGCCGCGCTTGGCGACCGCGCCGACATCCGGGCTCTTGCCAGGCTGGCCCTTGCCGGCCCAGTCGCCGAACTTGGCCTTGATCTTGGCTTCCATCGCGTCGACGTCGAAGTCGCCCACCGCGACCAGCACCGCCCGCTCGGGACGGTAATAGGCCTCGTAAAAATCGCGGATCCGCTGGGCCGAGGCGTTCTTGAGGGTCTCGGTCTTGCCGATCGGGATGCGCTTGGGCGGCAGCTGGCCGTCCATCTGCGCCGACAGGGTCTTGATGGCGACGCGATAGCCGGGCGTGTCGCGGGCGCGCTCCTCGGACAGCACCACGCCGCGCTCGCGATCGACCGCGTCCTGGCTGATCGTCAGTTCGCTGGTCGCCTCGCGCAGCAGCATTAGCGAGGTGTCGACCGTGTCCGCGTCGGTCTTGGGCAGATCCAGCTGGTAGCTCGTCTCGTCGAAGCTGGTCTGGGCGTTGGTGTCCGCCCCGAACGCCAGGCCGTGGCGTTCCAGGATCTTGATCATCTCGCCTTCGGGCACGTTCTTGGAGCCGTTGAAGGCCATGTGCTCGAGGAAGTGCGCCAGGCCCTGCTGGTCGTCGGCCTCCATCAGGGACCCCGCGTCGAACCACAGGCGCAAGCTGGCCTGCGTCGGCGGGGTGGCGTTCTTGCGGATCGCGTAGCGCATGCCGTTGGGCAGCACGCCGAAGCGCCAGGCCGGATCGGGCGCGATGTCCGACAGGGCCTGGGCCCATTGGCCGGGCTTCAGATCGTCCTTGCGTGGTCCGGCCAGAGCGGGCGCGTCGATGGCGGGTTCGCGCTTCAGAGACGGCAACGACGGCCTGGGAACGTGGGAGCAGGCGGCGAGCGAGAAGCCGGCGGCGGCGACTAGCGCCAAGCGCGAAGCGCTGATCATCGAGAATCCAAGTCAGGACAAAGGAAGCCGCACCTTGGCTGTCGCACATGGCGGGCGCAAGGCGCGACGAGGGCGGGTTTTGGCCTTAATGGTTCACGCCGCCGCGACGTCGCCGGTCTGGCGGCGCAGGCGCCAGAAGCGAATGGTGCGCAGGGCCGCCTCGCGGGGCAGGGCGGCGTAGAGCTCGCCATAGGCCTTGGCCCTGCCCATCACCTCGTCCGACGGTTCGAGGATCAGAAGGGCGAAGGTCAGGAACAGCGAGCGGTCGAAGTCGGCGGCCTTGCAGATCACCGACAGGGCGTCCATCTCGCGCCGCTCCAGGATCTTGCGGGCGGTGTGGAAGTCGACGTCGGCCAGGTCGGCCAGGGCCACCAGGAACAGGGTGTTGCGCTTGGCGCGCAGCATGTTGGCCAGGATCTGAGGCGAGATCGGTCCCTTGGCCCGCAGCGCGCGGAACTCCTTCTCGGCCTCGGCGTGGTCCGGCGGAAGGGCGCCGTCCTGGGCCGCGATCCGCTTGCGGCCCGCCGCGAGCGCGGCCTCCAGGGTGGCCGGATCGACGTCGGCGTTGCGCTCCATGATGCGGTCGCGCAATCGCGCCTCGGCGACGAAGTACATCTCGTTCAGCAGATCGACCGGCAGGCTCTGGCGGTCGATCACCGCCTCGTGCAGGGCCGGATTGGCGGTCGCCCGGTCGACGACGGTCTCGTGCGCCTCGCGCGACAGCACCGCGCCTTCGTTGCGCAGCAGAACGCCCAGGGTGTCGTCGTCGCCGCGCGCGACGATGGCGTCCGATACGACGCTGGAGACGCTGGGGCGCTGCGAGATCGCCCGCAGGTGATCCTGACCCTGGGTGCGGGCCACGTGCAGCAGGTCCTCGTCCGTCAGCGCGCCCGAGCCGCGCAGGATCGGGGCGGCCACGGCGATGCTCTCCGAAGCCAGGGCGCGCGAGAGGCCACGCGGGGCCGTTTGGGCGTCGCCCAGACGCTGGGCCAGCTCGGCCTTGACCGCCTCTTCCATGTCGCCGGCCAGCTGGCTCAGGACATCGTCGAACAGCTCCATCTCAAGGGCGCTGTGGCCGTCGCCGGCGAAGAACATGTCGGTGACGCCGCGCAGCAGCTCGCGCCGCTTCTCGCTGGAGGGCTCATTGGCCAGGGTGATCAGGTCGTGGAGGCGCGATTCCATCATGACGCCTCGCCACGCGCGATAGCTTCGCGATTGGCGAAAGCGGCGGTGAAGGCAACGACGCGCATGAACATCCGAACCGAAAGAACGTCGGTACGTTCGTAGGGCCCGCCGCTTAATCTTGGCCTAACGACCGCGCCAAATGTTGAGAAGTCGACGTTCGACGACCTCCATCGCGGCGTTCAAGCAAACACCCAGAACAGCCAGGGCGACGAGGGCGGCGAAAACCTTGGCCGTTTGCAGGCGGTTGTAGGCTTCGAGGATGCGCCAGGCGAGGCCCTGGGCTCCTCCGGAGCCGGCCACGAACTCGGCCACCACGGCTCCGATCACCGCCAGCCCCGCCGCCACCTTGTGCCCCTCCAGCAGGGCGGGCACGGCCGAGGGCAGGCGCAGGCGGACCAGGCGCTGCAGGGGTGTCGCGCCATAGAGGTCGAACAGGCGGCCAAGGTCCGGATCGACGGCCTTCAGACCGGTCAGGGCGCCGGAGAAGATCGGGAAGAAGGCGACGACGGCGGCCAGGCCCGTCACGGCGCGGCCTGGATGCTCGATGCCGGCCCAGATGGTCACCAGCGGCGCGATCGCCACCAGGGGCGTGACCTGCAGGGTGACGGCGATCGGACGGACGGCGTCCTCCAGCAGGCTGTTCAGGCTGACGGCCAAAGCCAGGGCGCACGCGACCACGCTGGCGATCACGAGGGCGATCAGGGCCGTGGACAGGGTCGCCCAGGCCGAGCCGAGCAAGAGGGGCCAGGACTCCACGAACGCCGCGCCGATCGCGCTGGGCGCGGGCAGCAGGTATGACGGGACCGCCAGGGCGCGGCAGGCGATCTCCCAGCCGCCCAGCAGGAGGGCGATCAGGATCACGGGGGCGAGGGCGCGCTTCATGCCGCGGCCTCCGTGGCGCGGGCCAGCAGGGCGGAGACGGTCTCGGCGGCGGCGCGGAAGGTCTCCGTCGCGCGGAAACCGGGCGGACGAACCAACGGACCCTCGATGGCGATCTCGCCAGCGATGCGGCCGGGGCCCGGCGTCATCACCACGACGCGGCGGGCCATGTAGACGGCCTCCTCGACATTGTGGGTGACGAAGACAACGGCGGGCGAGAGTTCGGCGGCCAGGGCCAGGACGTCGTCGGCCAGAGCGCGTCTGGTGATCTCGTCTAGGGCGGCGAACGGCTCGTCCAGCAGCAGCAGGCGAGGGCGGGTGACGAGGGCGCGGGCCAGCGAGGCGCGCATGGCCATGCCGCCGGACAACTGCGCCGGCCGCGCCGAAAGCGCCTCGCCAAGACCGACCTTGCGCAGAGCTTCATCGGCGGCCGCGAGGGCGTCCTTCTTGGCGAGGCCCGTCAGCTCCAGCGGCAGGGCCACGTTGTCCCGCGCCGACAGCCAGGGCGCCAGGGTGGGCGACTGGAAGACCACCGAGGTCTCGCCCTTGCCGGCGGCGCGGGTCACGTCGCCGCGTGTCGGCGTCTCAAGGCCCGCCAGAAGGCGCAAGGCCGTGGACTTGCCGCAGCCGGACGGCCCGACCAGGGCGACGATCTCGCCCGGCGCGAGCGCCAGGTCGATCGGCCCCAAGGCGCGGCCCCGGGCGTAGTCGACTCCGACGCCGGAAAGAGTAGCGATGGAAGAGGTCATTGGCCCTTGGGCAGGAACTGAAGGGTGTAGGCCTTCTTGTAGTCCATCGCCTTGGGATAGACGCCTTGCTCCGAGGCGACCTTGAAGAACTCAGCCCAGCGGGCGTCGCTCATCTGGCCAATCTCGCCGTCCTTGCCGACGATGCCGTACGACCGCATCTTTTCACGGGCCTGGTCCAGCACGTCCTGGGTCATTTCCGGATTGTCCTTCAGGATCGCCGCGTCGCCGGGCTTGGGATCGCCGTACAGATACGACGTCCAACCCGCGGCGGTTGCCTCGACGAAGGCCTGGACGGCCGAGGGGTTCTTGGCGATCAGGCTCTCGGGGACCAGGGCCATCGAGGCGTAGGCCGGATAGCCGCTGTCGGCGAGCAGGAAGACGGCCGGTTTGATCTTGCCTTCCTTCTCGATCAGGTAGGGCTCGCTGGTGGCGTAGCCCTGCTGGATCACCCGCTTGTCCGCCAGGAACGGCGCGCTGGAATAGTTGTACTTGCGCACCTGGTCGTCGCCGAAACCGTACTTGGCCTTCAACCACACCCAGAAGGCGGTGATCGAGGCGTCGGCCAGCAGGATCGGGCGGCCCTTCATATCGGCGATCGAATTGATCCCCTGGTCAGGGTGGGCGATCAGGACCTGCGGGTCCTTCTGCATGAAGGCGGCGACGGCTTTCACCGGCGCGCCCTCCTTGGCCAGGTTCATGACGATGAAGCTGTTGGAGCCGACGCCGACGTCGACCGCGCCGGTGGCCAGCAACTGGGGCACGTTCACGGCGGGACCGCCCTGGATCAGGGTCACGTCGAGGCCGCGCTTCTTGTACTCGCCGGTGGCCAGCGCCTGATAGTAGCCGCCCAGCTCGGCCTCGGCCCGCCAGTCGGTCGCCAGCTTCAGCTTGGTGACGCCCGGCGCGGCGTCCTGGCCGGGCGAGGGAGAGCAGGCGGTCAGGGCGGCGAGGCCCAGCGCGGCCCCCAGGACGACAAAGGCGCGACGGCGCATCGAACGGCTCTCCCCTTGGTTCGCGGTGAAGTTAGGGGCGCGGCGAGCGACTTCCAAGCGCCAAACCCGATCAGGCCGAGGGCTTGCGCCGCCAGCGCTCGACCTTGGCGTACAGCGCCTCGCGCTGCACCGGCTTGGGGATATGGTCGACCATGCCGGCGGCGTAGCAGCGCTCGACCTGGCTTGGCAGGGCGTCGGCGCTCATGGCGATGATCGGCGTCGTCCCGAACGGCGGCGGGAGGGCGCGGATCGCCTGCGTGGCCCGCAGCCCGTCCATCTCGGGCATGTGCATGTCCATCAGGATCAGATCGTAGGCCGTCTTTCGGGCGCGCGCGATCGCCTGGCTTCCGCTTTCCGCCTGGTCGACCTCGTAGCCCGCCATGCTCATCAGCGTGGCGGCGATCTCCAGATTGATCGGATGATCATCCACGACGAGTATGCGGCCGGCCGCGGCTTCCTTGGTCGGCGCTGGGTCCGGGGACACGGCGGGCTCGACGGCGCGGGCCGACAGCTCGAACCAGAAGCAGGAGCCCCGTCCCGGCACGCTGTCGACGCCGATCTTGCCGCCCATGGCCTCGACGAGCGCCCGACAGATGGCCAGGCCGAGTCCCGCGCCGGCTGGCATTCGCCCAAGCGCGACATCGGCCGAGGCGCGCTGGAACAGAAGCGCCTGCTTCTCGAGGGCGATCCCGACACCGGTGTCCACGATTTCAAAGCGAAGCTTGTCCGCCGCTGCGCCGGGTTCGACGGTCAGCCGCGCGGAGATGCGCCCCTGGTCGGTGAACCTGACGGCGTTGTTGAGCAGGTTGATCAGCACCTGACGCAGGCGGTCGGCGTCCAGGTCGTGGTGAGCGTGGCTGGGATCGACGATGTCGAGATCAAGCTCGAGCCCCTTGGCCTGGATTTCCGGGGCCATGATCGCCACCGTATCGCGCAACAGGTTCGCGGCCGAGGTCGGCTGCGGCTGCAGCTCGATCTTGCCGGCCTCGACGCGGGAAAAGTCCAGGATGTCGTCCAGCACGGCGACCAGGGCGGCGCCGGCGCTGTCGATCATGTTCACCTGTCGGCGGGCGTCGGGCGAGAGGTCGTCGCGCTTGGCCAGCAGTTGAGCGAAGCCGAGCACGCTGTTCAGCGGCGTTCGGATCTCGTGGCTCATCGTGGCCAGGAATTCGGTCTTGGCTTCCGTGGCGGCCAAGGCGCGGGCGCGCGCCGCGCGCGTCAGCAGCTCGCGACGCTGAAGCAGGCGGCGTAGGCGATCCTGCTGGGTCAGGGCGAGGCTAGCGGCCATGCAGGTGTAGAACAGCACGGCGATGAAGATCTGGATCGTCCGGGCTTGCGCGGTCGGCCCCAGGATCGCGTTGAAACGCGGCGAAGCGCCCGACATGGCGATCGGCAGGGTGATCAGCGCCACGATCAGGCACGCCATGGCCGCGCCTCTCGCGCCGAGCCTATAGGCGACGACCAGGGCTATGGGAAAGATCAGGAACGGCGGCGCGCCCGATAGCGGATGCGCGCAGAGCAGGGTCACCGCCGCCACGGCGAACAGCAGCGCGCCCTGTTCCGGCAGCGAGATCCGGTAGGCCCGCCGATGCTGGGAGTCGATCAAAACCAGCGTCGTCGGCAAAACGACCGCCAGGCCCAGGGCTCCGCGCAGGAACCAATCCACCCAGGTCTGCAGGAGGGGCTCGCCGAAGACCAGCGACAGGACGGGCGCGCAGATCAAGGCCGAGACCGCCGCGATGGGCGTGGTCACGGCGGGCAGGATCGCGAGGGCGCGCATGGTTCGAACGCGCGGCGCTCGCCCCCAGAAGCGCACGCAAGCCCACCACACGGCCAACGCTTCGAGCGTATCGACCGCAGTGTAGAGCAAGGCCTCGGGAACGCTGTCCCCGGCCACGAGGTCGGCGACCATGTGGAAGATGACGAAGACGGCGCCCAGGGTTAGCCGGCGCCCGGGCGTCAAGACCACGAGGCCCGCGGCCAGCAGGGCGTTCGCGGGCCAGAAGGCCGCGACGCCCAGCACCGTGCGGGTCAGCAACTCGCTGAAGAACAGGCCGCCCAGAAGGGCGGCGGAGAGGCCCTGCAGCAAGGCCATCTGTCGCTTCCGCTCATGCTGCGCCAGCCCGTGCGGCATACGCGTTCCGTCCCCCAATCCGCCGCGTTTGGCGGCAACGCCAGACCACGCTCGATGGCCGCTCGGGAGCGGCGCGGATCGAGCGTTCGCCGCCCCCGTTTCACGGAGCCGCGACGCGACCATTCAATACGCCCGCGCGATGCTGGGTTGCTTGCTTATCGGGGGATGTGTCGTTTCGCCGCAGGACGCCTCCGCGACCGCCACGCCCCACGACTCGCCCCCGCCGCGCCCGTGTAAAGGGTCGAAGCGACAATGCATGCCGGGTGACGTAATTCAAGGGGGCGGTAGTCGTATGAGGTCGTGGGGGGCGAGAGCCAAGACCTCGGATAGCAAAATGTTGGATCAGCCCGCCGCCAGGCTTTCCTTTTTCTCTTCGAGTTCAAGCCACTCCATCTCGGCTTGTTCAAGATCCGCTCGGGCCTTGTCCAACGCCTTCATGGTTTTGTCGAACGTCGCGGGATCACGGCTGTAGAGATTGGGATCGGCCAGCGCTTCCTCGAGCTTGGCGATGATCGTCGGACTCTTGGCGATCAAGGCCTCGCATTCCTCAAGGCGCCGCTGGTCTTTGTACGAAAGCTTCACGCTCTTTTTCGGAGGCGGCGGCGCGGCGGGCGCGGTCTTGGGCGCGGCGGCCGTGATCGGCGCGCGCACGGCGCTGAAGAAGCCGGGGTTCTGGTCCATCAGGTCGGTCCAGCCACCCGGCGTCTCGACGACATTGCCCCGGCCGTCGAGCGCGATGGTCGAGGTGGCCAGCCGATCGATGAAGTCGCGATCGTGGCTGACCAGGATCAGCGTGCCCTCGAAATCGGCCAGCAGGTCCTCGAGCAGGTCCAGCGTGTCCATGTCGAGGTCGTTGGTCGGCTCGTCCAGCACCATCAGGTTGGTCGGATTGGCCAGAGCCCGCGCCAGCAGCAGGCGGTTGCGCTCGCCGCCCGAGAGCTGGCCCACCTTCTTCTGCTGGTCGGCGCCCTTGAAGTTGAACGACGAGCAATAGCCGCGCGAGTTCACTTCCTTCTTGCCGAGCAGGATCAGTTCGTTGCCGCCGGAGATCTCCTCCCACACGGTCTTGTTGCCGTCGAGCGCGTCGCGCGACTGGTCGACATAGCCGAGATGGACGGTCTCGCCGACCGTAATGGTGCCGGCGTCCGGCTTCTCCTGGCCGGTGATCATGCGGAACAGCGTGGTCTTGCCGGCGCCGTTCGGGCCGATGACGCCGACGATGCCGCCCGGCGGCAGCTTGAAGGTGAGATTGTCGATCAGCAGGCGATCGCCGAAGCTCTTCGACAGGCCTTCGAAATCGACGACGTTCTGGCCGAGACGCTCGGCGACCGGAATGATGATCTGCGCGGTCTGGGTCTGCTTCTCGCTCGCCTTCTTCAGCAGGTCCTCATAGCGCTGGTAGCGCGCCTTGGACTTGGCCTGCCGGGCCTTCGGCGAGGCCGCGATCCACTCCTGCTCGCGCGCCAGCGTGCGCTGATGCGCGGCGTCCTCACGCCCCTCCTGCTCGAGCCGCTTCTGCTTCTGCTGCAGCCACGATGAGTAATTGCCCTCGTAGGGAATGCCCTTGCCGCGATCGAGCTCGAGGATCCAGCTGGTGACGTTGTCGAGGAAGTAGCGGTCATGGGTGACGATCAGGATCGCACCGGGATAATTGCGCAGATGACCTTCGAGCCAGGACACCGACTCGGCGTCGAGATGGTTGGTCGGCTCGTCCAGCAGCAGCAGCTCAGGCTGGTCGAGCAGCAGCTTGCACAAGGCGACGCGGCGACGCTCACCGCCGGAGAGTTTCGCCACATCTGAATCATCCGGCGGACAGCGCAGCGCGTCCATCGCCTGGTCGACCTTGCTGTCGAGATCCCACAGGCCCTGCGCCTCGATCTCGTCCTGCAGCTTGGTCATCTCATCCGCAGTCTCTTCCGAGTAGTTCATCGCCAGCTCGTTGTAGCGATCGAGAATCGCCTTCTGCTTGGCGACGCCGAGCATGACGTTCTCGCGCACCGTGAGCTTGGGATCGAGCTGCGGCTCCTGTTCGAGATAGCCGACGCGGGCGCCTTCGGCGACCCAGGCCTCGCCGGTGTAGTCCTTGTCGAGGCCGGCCATGATCTTGAGCAGGGTCGACTTACCGGAGCCGTTGACGCCGAGCACGCCGATCTTGGCGTCCGGGTAGAACGACAGATGGATGTTATCCAGCACCTTGCGGGTCGGGTAGGTCTTGGACAGACCCTGCATGAAGTAGACGAACTGGCGCGCCATCGCGTGTCCCTTGGAATCTGCCGGAATTTTCGGAAAATGGTTGCCGCTGATGTAGCCGCGCGGTCCCCAAAGGGCAACCGGCGAGGCCGCCTTTGCCCGGGACAATTGCCGGGCGGATTGACGGCAGAATCGGCCCGCCGGGCCGCACGGACGATTACGGATCCCTCACGATGTGTGCGGCCGGTCACGACACTTGCAACCATCTTTTAATTAATTTCGCGGGACACTCGGTCTCGGCCCGCAAGAACGGCGCGCCCAAGCGGCAACAAGCCGAACCGACAACAGCGAGAGCCCGTCATGGCAACCTTTACCTCAGCCTCCCTGTCCGCGCCGGCAGCAGAACGCCGCGACCATTCCGGCCTGTTGGCCGAGATCCGGGGCCTTTGGCGCGAATTTCTCGCCCGCGCCTTCAATCCGTATCGGCCGGAGCTGCATTACATGCGCGGTCCGGGTCCGGCATGGCGGGCCAAATACGGCCAAGAGGCCGCGTTTCGGCTCAAGACGACCCAGTTCGATTGATCACTGCCAGGTGATCATTGCCGGGGTGCTTGCGCAGCGAGCGCCTTGCAGGCAACGATGACATCCATTCATCAGGGCGACCTCGCGCGTCGCTGTTCCCCTGCTCCGAATGGATCCCGATCGATGACGCGGCTGCGCTGTGCAATCCTCGACGATTATTATGATACGGCGCTGTCGCTGGCCGATTGGCCGCGGCTGGCCGACAAAGTGGATGTGACCGCCTTCACACTTCCGTTCGCCAGCGAGGACGCGGCGGCTGCCGCCCTCGCCGACATCGACATCGTCTGCGCGATGCGCGAACGGACGCCATTTCCCCGCTCGCTGATCGAACGGCTGCCGAGACTGAAGCTCCTCATCACCTCGGGCATGCGCAATGCGGCGATCGACAGCGAGGCCGCCAAGGCGCGCGGCATCGTGGTGTGCGGGACGCAGTATGGCCGCGACCCGACGGCGCCGCTGGCCATGGGCCTGATCCTGGAACTGACGCGAAAGATCGGCCAGGAGAATGCCCGCATCCATGCCGGCGCGGCGTGGCAGGCGTTGGGCGGGATCGAGATCGAGGGCAAGACGCTGGGCGTCATCGGGCTCGGCAAGCTCGGCGCCAAGGTTTCAGGGCTTGCCCAGGCATTCGGCATGAACGTGATCGCCTGGAGCCCGAACCTGACGCCGGAGCGCTGCAAGGAGGCTGGTGTCGGCTACGCCACCAAGGACGAGCTGTTCGCCACCGCCGATGTGATCACCATCCATGTCGTGCTCAGCGACCGCTCACGCGGGCTGGTCGGCGCCGCCGATATCGCGCGGATGAAGCCGACCGCCTACCTCGTCAACACCTCGCGTGCGCCGATCATCGACGAGGCGGCGCTGCTGCAGGCACTGCGCGAGAGGCGCATCGCCGGCGTCGCCCTCGACGTGTTCTCGGTGGAGCCGCTGCCGGTCGCTCACCCGCTGCGCGGACTCGACAACGTCGTGCTGACGCCGCATCTCGGCTACGTCACCGAGGAGAGCTTTCGAGCCCATTACAGCCAGATGGTCGATTGCATCGCGGCCTGGCTCAGCGGATCGGAGCCGCCGCGCCGGCTGGCCTGATCCGGACGTCGGCTGCCCATCCTGAAAGCAAAACACCCTCCGCAAGGAGGGTGATTCGCAGTCGATCGAAACTGTTTCAACGGATGGTCACCGGCGGCGGCA